>NZ_JACGAX010000014.1:0-52692 GCF_020138145.1 Campylobacter sp. RM9334 | reverse complement strand
CTCATTCATTGAGATTAGTGAAGTAAAAGAATTTATATTAAAGCAAGATTTAAATATAAAAGATATTCACGATATACACATTCATTCAATCTCTCAAGATTATCATATACTAACAGCTCATATAATCTTAGATGATTTAAATGAGTTTAAAAGTGTTTTACAAGAGCTTAATTCTTTACTTAAGAATGAGTTTAATATACATCATATTACTATTCAGCCAGAAATTAGCGAATAATTAGGAATTAACTTCCTAATTATTCTTCAATTAATTCTTTTTCGCCTTTTTTACGAGCTGCTATGATTAGTGGGACTCCGCTTAAATCATAATGCTTTCTTAATACATTTTGTAAATAGCGTTTGTAAGAAAAATGAAGTGCTTTTGGTCTATTCATTACAAGTGCTATTTTTGGTGGTGCAACGCTATATTGAGTAGCGTAATAAATCTTAACAAGTTTGCCTTTATCGTGTGGCAATGGATGAGCTAGACAAGCTTCTTCTATGATTTGATTTAGTTTTGAAGTTTGGATTTTTTGAATGTAGTTTGAATGCACTTTTAAGATTAAATCTAAAAGATTTTTAATACGCTTTTTACTAAGTGCTGAAACACTAATAATCGGTGCATAGGCTAAGAATTTAAATCTATCAAGTCTTAAATGTTTGCAAACTTCATCAAATTCTTTATCACTCTTACCACATAAATCCCATTTATTTAAAACTATAATCACGCCTAAATAATTCTTACCTAAAAGCCCAGCTATTCTTTCATCAAGCTCGTTAAATCCTTCAGCAGCGTCTAATACAAGCAAGGCGATTTGAGAGTTTTCTAGCATTTTTTCGGTGCGATTTAGAGCGTATTTTTCTATACCTAAAATTTTACTTCTTCTTCTAATTCCTGCGGTATCAACAAATTCAAGCGTTTTGCCATTATATTCAATACTTTCATTTACAGGATCAATCGTAGTTCCTGCAATGCTACTTACAACACATCTTTCATCATTTACAAGTGCGTTTAAAAGTGAGCTTTTGCCTACATTTACACGCCCTAAAATTGAGATTTTTATATGATTTTCATCAATTTCGCTAACTTCGTTAATACCTTCTTCATCATATTCACCAGCTATATTTTCATCTAAGAAATCTTCTAAGCTAAGCTCTGAATTATCAGGCACGAAAGTATCACGCAAATGTGAGCTTAAAAAATCATTTAATTCATCAATTCCCGTTGCGTGAGATACGCTTATATTAAATATATTTTTAAATCCAAAACGAGTAAATTCCAAGCTTCTTTCTTCATCTTTTTTACTATCTACTTTATTAATTACTAAAGCTGTTGGTT
The DNA here is from genome assembly GCF_020138145.1 of Campylobacter sp. RM9334. Classification (NCBI taxonomy): domain Bacteria; kingdom Pseudomonadati; phylum Campylobacterota; class Epsilonproteobacteria; order Campylobacterales; family Campylobacteraceae; genus Campylobacter; species Campylobacter sp. RM9334. The sequence goes on along the minus strand of NZ_JACGAX010000014.1, from coordinate 51,356 downwards.
TTTTAAGCTTTAATAAATCATAAAAATAAGCCCTATCATCATCATTTGCACCCAATTTACAATCTACCATATAAACGATTATATCAGCGTCTTTTGCTTCTTTTAAGGTGTTCTTTTTAACATTTTGAAATAATTCATCTTTATCATCAAGCCCACCACTATCTACTAAAATAGCCTTTTTTCCATTAATATCAACTATTTTTCTATTAGTATCTCTAGTAGTGCCACTAATATCAGAAGTTATCGCTAAGCGTTCTTTTGCCAAGCGATTAAATAGTGAGCTTTTGCCAACATTTGGCTTTCCTATTAACATTATTTTTTGCATATATATCCTTTATTAAAAAAGCTCATTTTAGCTATTATTGTTTAAGTCCTAGCAAAGTATCTAACATTTTATCAACCGTTGTGATGATTTTAGCACTTGCACCAAAACTTGCTTGATATTTCATAAGATTGCTTAATTCTTCGTTCATATCAACACCACTTACTGATTGAAATTCTGCTGTTACATTAGCCAAGATAGCTTCGTTTGTTTTGTATAAAGTATTATTGTTTTCTGCACGACTTGCTATATCTGTTGTTAAAGACCTATAAAATCCTTCAAAAGTAGCTTGAGTGCTTTCTCCTTTAGTATCGTAAAAATCAATTTTATTATATTGAAGCTGATTGATTGCATTTGCTACATCGTTATTTCCATCAGCACCAGAACTACTTGCTCTAAGTAAAGTTGGGTCGTGTCTTAGGCTAGTATCTACATTTATATTGCTACCATTAGTGCCTTCAAAGAATTTCCCAAGACCAAAAATTCCAGGAAAATTAGTGCCATGATCTTCTACGCCTACTTTAAATCCATCTAGTTTAGGAATAAGACTAAAAATACCACTATCTTTTGTTTCATCATAAGAATAATCAGCTAAAAAATAATCATCAAAATCGTTTAAATTGTTATTATCATTATTATCATCTGTATTAGAATTAATTTTTTCTAATAAACTAGAACTTCTTACTCCACCTGTCATTGATGTGCTTGTATCAAGAGTGATTGTTTTTCTTGCTACTTCTTGACCATTATCGTTATATACGATTAAATCAAATGTGCCTGTTTTTAATCTATTATCTGCATTCATAATAATATCATCACTCTTTAGATGAGACATTTCATTTGATAATATTTGCTTTTGAGCTGCTCTTGAGTAGATATTGTTTGTTTCTGTAATCATAGTTTTTGCAAAAGAATCAAGATTGTTTATATAATCTTGCAAAATACCATCATCAAATCCATTAGTTTGGGTATTAAACTCACGACCCCTTAAATCAAGTTGAGCTCCTAATTGTCCCCCACTTAATTTAGAAGTTAAATCAGCAGTAGTTCCATCTTGAAGCTCATAATAAATCCTTTGAAAAGGGCTTCCTGCAGCAACACTATCTATTCTTAATGGATGAAATGTTGTCCCATCAACTATAGAAAAACCTTCAATATTTAAATGATAATCTATGCTTCCATCTTTTATATTTGTATCAAATGAAGCATTTTGTTCTAAATTCTCTTTAAAAACTGATGATTTAACGAGTTTTGAAAGTCTTAATTCTAATTCATCTCTTTTATCTCTTAAATCATTTGCCATAGAATCACCAGCACTCTCACTTGCTGCTATTTGAGCATTAATTGTAGAAATATCCTTACCAATTCTATTTATTTCTTCAATAGTTAAAACTACATCATCATTTACTGATTTTTGCATTTTAAACATATCATCTCTAGTAGCTTTTATATCTTTTGCAAGGGTTGTTGCTACTTGAACTAGATTTATTTTTGTAGCACCATCAGCAGGGTTGCTAGCATAATTATTCCAAGCTTTTTGATAAGCTTGTAAATCATTTAAAATTCCAACATCTTTTAAATCAGGAAATCTTTGTGCTGCTTCTTCAAGTTTTGTTTTTAGATATTTAGTATGTTCAAAATTATTTGTATTATCACGCATTTTTGTGAAAACATACTCATCGTGAATTCTTACAATCTTATCAACCTTAGTTCCAAGTCCAATATCACCAGCTGGCACATGTAAAGCATCTGCTGCTGATTGAACCACTCTTTGTCTAGTATAATAAGGATTGTTTGCATTTGTAATGTTATGTCCTGTTGTAGATATTTGAACTTGTGCAGCTCCAAGACCACTTACACCTGTATTTAGTGTTGAAAATATACTCATAATTAACCTTTAAAACTTTAACTTGATTTAAGCTTGTTAGCAAAATATATTCCATATCGTAAAAATTTTATTAATCTTTATATTTATTTGAAATTCTTTTTTTTAGATATTGATTTAAAAAATATTTTTTAATAACTTATATTAAAATTAAAAACTTATAATCCAACATTAAAATATTTATTAAAGGAAGAAATATGAAAATAATGGTAATTCAAGGACCAAATTTAAATATGTTAGGTCAAAGAGACCCTAGAATTTATGGAACTATGACTATGGCTCAAATACATGAACAAATGAGTTTAGCTGCTAAAGAAAGCAATGTTGATATAGAGTTTTATCAAAGCAATTATGAAGGCGAAATAATTGATAAAATTCAAGAGTGTGTAGGAACTTGTGATGCAATTATTATAAATGCTGGTGGATATACTCATACATCAATTGCGATTGCTGATGCAATAGCAGCTACTAGAATGCCTGTAGTTGAAGTTCATATTAGTAATATTTATGCTAGAGAAGAATTTAGAGCTAAGAGTTTCTTAAGTCCTGTTTGTGCTGGAACTATTAGTGGTTTTGGGCCATTTAGTTATCATTTAGCATTACTTAGTGCTATTCAAATGGTTCAACAACAAAGAGCATTTATAGCAGCTCAAGAAGAAGCACTAAAAGCAAATAACGCTTAATGCCAAATATCAAGATAAATGAAGCGAGATATTTTAAAAGGATTAAGTATTATCCGTATTTTAGTAAGGATAATAAAGCTTATAAATATTTAGCTTTAATTTCTCTTGGTAGTAATATAGAGCCTGAGTGTGAAAGATTTGTAAGATTATTTAAAAAATTAAAATCTGATAGAAGATTTAAGATTATTCAAACTTCAGCATTATTAATAAATGAAGCTTTTGGGTATAAAGAGCAAAAAGATTTTACAAATGCTTTAATGTTTGTTAAAACAAGTCTTCACGCAAGAGAGCTTTTAAAAGTTTTACAACACTATGAAAATATTTTTCATAGGACAAGAAGTTTTAAAAATGCACCTAGAACTCTTGATTTAGATATTGTTTATTTTAGTGAAAAAACATATTGCGATAAGAGATTAGTATTACCACATTATGGTGCAGAAGATAGGATTAGTATAACTTTAGTATTAGGAACAATGTAAGGAAAAAATATGGCAATTAGGCAAGATAGTTTTAGAGTAGAAAAAGGACAAGATTATTTAGCTTATGTTAGAGATTATTATGGAGATGAAGCTGAAATAGTTGCTGTAACTCAAGTAGAAGGAAGAACTCCAACAAGCCCTGCTATGGTAGAAGTAGTTGTAGCTATTAATGATACAAAAGAAAAAAAGCAACCAATTGTAAATAAAAGAGCAGCGTTACACTACGAAAATAGTTTAAAAGAATTTAAAAGCGATAATTTTGATAGAAAAATAGCTATAGAAAATAAGCAAAATCAAAATGAAAATAAATCACTTAATCAAGATTTAAATTCTAAAAAAGAATTATCTAGATTAAAGTTTAATCCTAATTCTAGCAATAAGTCAAAAGATGATAAGCAATTATTAAATGAGTTAAATAGCAAAGTAGATTATTTAATGAGTATGAGATGGGGAGAACTTGCTCCTGCTAGAAATAATCTTGAAATTCCACCTGAGTTTGCATTAATTTATGATAAAGCAAAAAAAAGTGATATGTTACAAACTCATTTAGATGAAATTATGAGAGCAACTCTTAAAAATATGCCAAAAGCTTTATTGAGTAATAAAGAAGCAATTACTAGATATTTTACAACCTTACTTAAGAGTATGATACCTTGCAGAGTTGATGCACCTATTAGAAAACAAAAAATAATTATGTTAGTTGGTCCAACAGGGGTTGGCAAGACTACAACATTAGCTAAGCTAGCTTATAGATACGCATACGGAAGCAAAAGATACAAAACTGCTATAGTTTCACTTGATAATTTTAGACTAGGTGCTAAAGAGCAATTAGCTGAATACGCTAGGACTATGAGATTACCAATTGCATTTGTATCAACCGAAGAAGATTTACATAAAAACCTTGAGACTTTAAGTGGTTATGATGTGGTTTTAATAGATTCAACTGGTAATTCTCAATATGATAAGACAAAAATTGAAAAATTAGAAAGTTATTTAAAGGCTAGTGAGAGTGAAATTGAAGTTGCATTAGTATTAAATGCAGGTATGAAGTATGATGATATGGAAGAGACTTTTAATGCTTTTAATGCTTTAAATATTGATACTTTAATACTTACAAAATTTGATGAAACTAGAGCTTTTGGTAATATTTTTTCATTAATTTTTAATATTAAAAAACCTGTTTCGTTTTTTTCAATAGGTCAGAATGTCCCTGATGATATTTTAGTAGCTAATAGCGAGTATTTAATTAAATGCGTTTTAGATGGATTTAAAGGATAAATTATGCAAACACAAGCTGATAAATTAAATGAGCTTATGAAAAATGAGCATAAAGTAAATAAGAAAAATACAAAATTTATTGCAATTACAAGTGGTAAAGGTGGGGTTGGCAAAAGCACAATAAGTGCTAATATTGCTAATTTACTTGCAAATGATGGATATAAAGTAGGTCTTTTTGATGCTGATATTGGTCTTGCAAATCTTGATGTGATTTTAAATGTAAAAATAGGCAAAAATTTATTACATGTTTTAAAAGGAGAATGCAAACTAGCTGATATTATTAAACAAGTAAAACCGAATTTAAAACTAATCCCAGGTGATAGTGGTGGAGAGATTTTAAAATACAATAATTCAAGTTATTTTGACGCTTTTTTAGAAGATGCTGAATTATTAGAAGATTTAGACTTTTTGATAATTGATACGGGTGCTGGTATTGGTGGAACTACTTTACATTTTTTAGAAATTGCTGATGAAGTTATTGTTGTAACTACACCTGATCCTGCTGCAATTACTGATGCTTATGCTACTATTAAAGTTACTTCTGATGTAAGAAATGATTTTTTAATGCTTTTTAATGTGGTAAAAAGCGAAAAAGAAGCACTAGATTTATTTACAAATATTTCAAAAGTTGCATCAGCAAATATTAAAAATAATCCTGAATTAAAGTATTTAGGATATTTAGAAAGCTCTGCTTATGTTATTGATTGTATTAAAAGTAGAGTTTTGTTTTCTCAAAGTTCATCAAGAGAAACTAATCAGTTAAAAAAAGCTACTAATAATCTTTTATCAAGATTGGAACGAAATGTGCTTAAAGATTCTGATTCAGGAAATATAAAAAGCTTTTTTAAGAGATTAATTGATAGGATTTAAGGTATATGAGAACGGATAATTATATTGCTTTTGTTACAGTTTGTGGATTTTTTATAGGTTTTATTTGTGCTGTATTTAAGATTGATGATCCGTTTATGATGATAGGTTTTACCTTATTTACTACTTTTGTTTTTTATATTTTAATCCATCTTGTTGTTCTTAATTTTGTTGATGCGAAGAAATTAGGTAGTAGGACTTTTGATAAATTTGCTTACGAAAATACTACAAATCATTTTATAAAAGAGCTTGAGATTAGAGAAAATAGAATGGATAAGATTATTCAGAGTGTAGAAAGTGAATTAGAAATTATCAAAAAACAAACAAAACCTGCAAGGAAATATAATGCAAAAGCGGCTTAATGCGTATGCAAGTGCTTTAAAAAATGCTCAAGATGAATTAGCTGTTAAATATCAACCAGCATTAAGAGCTATGGCATTTAGATTAAAAGAACGCTTGCCTGCTAGTGTTGATGTTAATGATTTAATAGGTGTTGGGACTGAAGAATTAATCAAATTAGCAAGACGCTATGATGATTTACAAAATGATAATTTTTGGGGATATGCTAGAAAAAGAGTATATGGTTCTATGCTTGATTTTTTAAGAAGTCTTGATACTTTAAGCAGAAGCAATAGAAAAATTGTAAAAGATATAGAAAAAATAATAAATGATTATATAAATGATTTTGATGAAGAACCAAGTGATGAGTATTTAGCAAGTGAATTAGGTATAGAAGTAGATAAGATTAAAGAAGCAAGATTAGCACAATCAATTAGCTATATCGTTCCATTAGATGAACAATTACAAGTATTAAGCGATGAAGACGCTAATGAAAGACTTGATAAAGAAAATTTATTAGAAAAAATTACCGAAGTTTTAGAAGAATTAAATGAAAGAGAACAATTGATTATTCAGTTATATTTTTATGAAGAGCTTAGTTTAAAAGAAATTAGTGAAATTTTGCAAATTAGCGAATCAAGAGTATCGCAGTTGCAAAGTAGGGTAATTAATACATTAAGAAAAAGGCTAATTGATGGCTGATATTTTATCTCAAGAAGAAATAGACGCACTTTTAAATTCCGTTGATTCAGCCGATAGTGTCCCTGAAGTAAAGAAAGAAAACGATGAAAGGCAAATCATAATATATGATTTTAAGCGTCCAAATCGTGTTAGTAAAGAACAACTTCGTGCAGTAAAAGGAATTCATGATAAATTAGCAAGAAGCCTTGCTACTCAAATTTCTCAAATGATGAGAAGTATGGTGGAAATAAAGCTACATTCAGTTGATCAGATGACTTATGGTGAGTTTTTGATGTCTTTACCAAATCCTACTAGTTTTAATGTTTTTTCAATCAAGCCTTTAGATGGAACTTGTGTTTTAGAGATAAATCCTAGTATTGCCTTTCCTATGATTGATAAATTATTAGGCGGAGCTGGAGAAGGAAGTGAAAAAAATAGAGAATTAACAGATATTGAGATTAATTTACTTGATAGTATTTTAAGAATTATGATGGGTAGGCTTAAAGAAAGCTGGTCAATAATTACTGATATGTATCCTAGCGTAGAAGCTAAAGAAAGTAGCCCAAGTGTAGTCCAAATTGTAAGCCAAAACGAAATAGTAATAATGGTTGTAATGGAGCTTACTATAGGTAATAATAGTGGTATGATTAATATTTGTTATCCTGTAATTTATTTAGAACCAATTTTAGGTCGTTTAGCAAATCGTGATGTAATGCTAGGCGAAACAAGTGCTAAAAAAAGTAGAAATAAAGAAATCAAAACCTTAGTAGGTCGTGCTGATATGGTCTATGAAGTGATTTTAGGTAAGGCTTTTATTAGCGTAGAAGAATTTTTAGGACTTGAGAATGGAAATATTATTAAGTTAAATAGAAATGCTGATGATAAAGCTATTGTGAGCGTTGATGGAAAAGATGTATTTTTAGCTCAATTTGGTATTCATAGATACCAAAAATCAATTAAGATTTTAGATTTAATTAAAACTGATAAAGATGAGGTTAAAAACATACTTGAAGCTTATGAGTTAGAGCGTAAAACAAAGGCTGCAGAATTTGATAAAGTAGTAGAAAATCAAGAAGAATTGTCAATGGAAGATGAGGATAAGATAAATGATTGATGAGTTTTTAGGTTTATTTGTAAATGAATGTATTGCCACTATTGAAGGGCTTACAGGAAAAAGTGCTAGATTTAGCGAATATAGTGAGTTTGATATTAAAAACAATGCCTTAAAACCACCTATTTTAAAAGCTGCTTTTAAAAGCGAAGATAAAGAATTTGCATTTTTATCAAGTCCAGTTTTAATGAGTGCGATTTCTGAATGGATGATGGGTGAAGAAGAAATCTCAATGAATGAGAATTTAGGCACAGATGAGCTTGACGCTAGCAAAGAAGCAATTAGCAATATATTTTCAGCATTTTCAACTTCATTAAATGCACAAAAGGATTTGCCTAAATTTAATTTTAGCTTAGAAAAATGTGAGTTTTTGACTGATGAGTGTGATTTATCTAAGTTTTATAAAATTTATTTTTATGATGTAAATATCAATGATTTAAACGAGCAAATAAGTCTTGCTATCAATGAAAAAGCTTATAAGCTTTTAAATCCTAATTCAAATTCTACAAAAGAAAGCGAAGTAAGTGCACCTAAAATGGATTTGGGTGAGTTAAAAAATATTAATTTAATAATGGATGTAAAGCTTCCGATTAGAGTTAGAATTGGTAGTAAAAAAATGCTTTTAAAAGATGTTTTAACAATGGATATAGGTTCTGTTATTGAGCTTGACCAATTAGCAAATGACCCTTTAGAAATATTAGTTGGGGATAAATGTTTTGCTGAAGGAGAAGTTGTTATTGTTGATGGAAATTTTGGTGTGCAAATTACTAAAATCGGAGATAAAAAAGAAAGGTTAGAAAGTCTTAGATGAAATCAGTTACAATTTTTGGCTCGGCTAGATTTGATGAAAATAATAAATATTATAAAGACGCTTTTGAATTAAGTGAAGTTCTAGCAAAGAACGGCTATAGCATTACTACAGGTGGTGGCGGTGGTATTATGCACGCTGCTAATAAAGCTGCTTTTTTAGTTGGCGGGGTTGAGAGTATTGGTATTAATATAAAATTACCAATGGAACAAAGATTAAATGAATATTGCACTAAATCTATTGAATTTAGCGATTTATCTTTAAGAAAAAAAGCCTTAATGCAAAATGATGTAATGATAGTTTGTGCTGGTGGATACGGAACTTTAGATGAATTATTTGAAGTTTTAACCTTAGCTCAAACAAAATTAAGAAATTATAAAATCATTTTGTATAACGAAGAATTTTTTAAACCATTAGTTGATTTTTTTAAAAATACACTTTTAAATTCCGGTGCAATTGATGAGAGTTCTTTAGATATTTTTAGCGTAGCAAATACACCTAGTGAAGTTTTAGACTTAATAAAATAATTTTTTTACCGATATACCCTAAAGATTATTAACAAGGAAAAAGAATGAGAATAACAAGCTCTTATATTTATTCACAAAATTTAGGCAATTTTCAGCGTCAGCAAAATATGATAAATGACGCAAATAACCAATTAACAAGTGGTTTGAAGATTAATCAATCTTATGATGACGCTGGAATTTATTCAGAAGGTTCAAGACTTGTTTATGAGATTTCTACATTTCAGCAAATTAGCGAAGCTGCTAGTAAAGCTATAAATATTACAAAAAACTCTGATAAAGCAGTAGATGAAATGAGTAAGGCACTAGACCAATTTAAAAACAAATTAATTCAAGGTGCAAACGAAGTTCATTCTGATACTTCTTTAAACGCTTTAGCAAATGACTTACAAAAAATAAGAGATCATATTGTAAATATTGCAAATACAAGTATTAATGGACAATATTTATTCAGTGGAACTAATGTTGGGACTAAGCCTTTTGATGAAAAGGGTAATTATTATGGCAATGATGAAAATATGCAAGTTTTACTAGGGTCTAATGTGTATAATGATTACAATATTTCAGGTCAGGAGCTTATGAAAGGTGTTGATAATGATTACAAAAAAATAATCAGCACAAATGTTCGTTTGGTTGATAGAAGATATGATATTAATAAACCAGAAGAAGTGCATTATATTACTCAAGATAGTAAGATTAAAGACTTAATTGGTAAAGAATATTTAAAACCACAAGCTAATGGAAAAGAGCTTAATGTGAATGATCATTTTTTAAAAAATGATGAAGGAAGATTTCCTGATACTTATTTTTATGTTCGTGGGACTAAGGGAAATGGTGAGAGTTTTAAAGCTAAGTTTAAGATGGGTGCTGATGAAGATGTTGGTGCTATGCTTAGTAAAATAGGTGAGTTATACGGAAATACTAAAGAAAATAAAGTAGTAGATGTAACGCTTAGCAATAATGGAACAATAGAAATTACTGATTTAAAAAATCAAGAAAGTAGAATTAATTTTTCTATGTTTGCAGCTACTGCTAAGGCTGATGATTTCGGACAAATTTATCCACCAAAAATACCTGATACACCACCAATGCCTATCATTCCTTTTCCTGTTAAAAGTGAGTTAGCAAGTGTAACTAATCCAAATGATTTAAGAAATAATAATGATGTTTTTGTTTTAGAATTTACAAATACAGGTAATATTGATACTTCTTTTACTAGCGATGGGATTGATTATTCTAGGTCTTTATTTAGTAAAAAAGATAATATCTTAAGCTCAAACATAGCTCAAGTAGATAAAAATAATAATGTAGCTACTAATGAGACTAAATTAGTTGAGGCTTCGCAAGGAACATTAAAGCTAAATCCAAATGATACTACAAGACCTGATAGTGTTTTAAAACTAGAAATTACTTCAAAAAATAAGGTGCATTATTCAATAGATTTTAATATTACTCAAGGCACTGCAACGGCTAGTTATAAACAAAATGGTCAAGATAAAAAAGTAACTTTACCTATTACAAATGTGGTTTATGATAATAATCAGCATATTTCAGATAGTGTTAAAACAAATCCTGAAAATATAACATATAAGCAATTAGGAGATATTATTTCTATGTTTGCTAGTGATAATATCCCAACTAAAGATTATCAATTAGTTAAAAAATATCCAAATCAAGCTAATTCTCCTATGATTTTAAATAATGATGATAAAGCAGAATTAGAAAGGCTGTTAATTAATTCTAAAAATTCAGTTGATGTAGGTCTTAATGAAAAAGGTCAAATGACTTTAATAGACAAAGGTGCGACTACTACTAAAATAGATTTAGCTATATTTGACGCTAATACTATGAATAAAGATGAATTTGATTTTGGAAATGATGCTAATGGTTTGCCAATTGCTGAAGGTTCTAAAAAGGGAGATTTGTTTAATTTCAATACAAATTCTACTTTAATTGTTGATGAAGGTAGGGTTGATATTATAAAAGACCTTGATAAGATGATAGAAGCTGTTAGAAATGGAAATTATAGAGCAGATAGTAATAATCCTGAATTGTTAAAAAGTGTTGGTATTCAAGGAGCTTTAAAAAGGATTGACCATTTACAAGATCATATTAATAAAGTTCATACAAAAATAGGTGCAACTCAAACAAGTATTCAAAATTCTCAAGATAGAGCAGATTTAATGAAAGTAAATGTTGAACAAGTTAAGGCGAAGGTTCTTAATTCAGACCCTGTAGAAAGCCAATTAATGCTAATGCAAGCGACAATTACCTTACAAGCTACTTTACAAGCTAGTGCGCAGGTTTCAAAATTAAGCTTATTAAATTATATGTAAGATGAAAAAAGAATTTATATTTATATTTGTTTCATTTATATTATTTTATTTTAGTTTCGGGCTGTTTTTGCCCGAAGCTAATGGATTATTTTTAGCAAGTGCTTATTTTAGCAAGGGCTTAAGAATTTGTTTTGGAAATCTTTCTTATATTTTTTTATTAGCATTTGTAGGAAATTACTTATTTGTATATAAATCTTTTAAATATGCTTTAAAAATATTAGCCAATATAATTTGTAGTATTTTGATATTATCTTTACCTTTTTCTAGTGTTTTTGATTTTGGAATTATTAGCTTTTTAGGTTTTGTAAATATTGTATTTTTTATCTTGCTTGTATTTGTTTTAATTTATTTTAATCATTCTTATATTTATTCAAAATTACAAGATAAAGATAAGTTTAAAAATCTTTTTAAAAGTAAAGAAAAACCTATTAAAAAAGAAAAAATCATAAAAGAAATAAAAACTCCTAAAGAAGACAAATCAAAACCAAAAGAAGAAATTTTAAGCGATTTAGGCAATATTAGATTTGTAAAATCATATGAAGCAAAAACTCCTAAAGAAGATGAAAAGACTAAAATTAATTTTACAAATGAACAAGGCAAAATAATTAGTGAGCCAAAAATAGTTTTAGAGCCTTTAATGCAGAAAATAAACAAAGATAGCATTAATAAAGATGATTTTAAAATAGTTAAAAACGAAATAAAAGAAGAAAAATCAGTAGAGCAAAACGAAGAAATACAAAATGAAATTCCTGTTTTAAATTCTAATGATTTTCAAGATATTTTGATAGTAGATGAGCAAGATTCTCAAAGTTTTGTCCCTAAAAAAGGCAAAAAAGTAGAGATTTTAAATGAGCTTGAAGAAAATAAAGCAATTTTAAAAGATATTGAATTAGGAGCGATTGAAATACCAAGAGATTTTGAGTTACCTAGTGTGGAATTATTAGATAAAGCCGTAACTACAGAAATAATAATTAATGAAGATGAACTTGATGAGAAAATAAACGAGCTTTTAGCAAAATTAAAGCATTTTAAGATTGATGGAGATGTGGTTAAAACATATTGGGGTCCTGTGGTTACTACATTTGAGTTTAGACCTGCTGCTGATGTAAAGCTTAGCAAAATTTCAGGCTTAGCTGATGATTTAGCTATGGCACTTAAGGCTACAAGTATTAGAATTCAAGCACCAATTCCAGGAAAAGATGTGGTAGGGATTGAAATTCCAAATAAAACTTCTCAAACAATTAATATTAGAACTATTTTTGAAGATGAATTATTTTCAAAATCTAAAAGCAAATTAACAATAGCCTTAGGTAAGGATATAGTAGGAAATACTTTTGTAACCGATTTAAAACGCTTACCGCATTTATTAATAGCAGGAACTACAGGAAGTGGTAAGAGTGTGGGTATTAATGCTATGATTTTAAGTCTTTTATATAAAAATAGCCCAAGGACTTTAAGGTTATTGATGATTGACCCTAAAATGCTTGAGTTTTCAATGTATAATGATATTCCGCATTTATTAACTCCTGTAATTACAAGAGCAGAAAAAGCAACTTTAGCTTTAAAAAATATGGTTTTAGAGATGGAAAGACGATATGAATTAATGGCTAGCGTTTATACTAAAAATATTGAAAGTTTTAATGAAAAAGCACCTAAATTAGGACTTGAGCCTTTTGCTTATATTGTAATTATTATTGATGAATTGGCTGATTTAATAATGACTAGTGGAAAAGAAGTAGAAACTTATATAGCAAGATTAGCTCAAATGGCAAGAGCAGCAGGAATTCATCTAATAGTAGCTACACAACGCCCAAGTGTAGATGTAATAACAGGTCTTATTAAGGCAAATTTACCTAGTAGATTAAGCTATAAAGTTGGAACTGGAGTTGATAGTAAGGTTATACTAGATTCTAAAGGAGCTGAGAGTTTGCTTGGTCGTGGAGATAGTTTATTTACTCCACCAGGAACAAGTCAGATAGTAAGATTGCACGCTCCATTTGCAAGTGAAGAAGAGATAATTAGAGTAGTAGAGCATTTAAAAAAACAAGAAAAAGCAAATTATGATGAGAGTATTTTACAAGATTCAAGTTTTACTCAAACCTATGTTAAAAATAATGATGATAGTGTAGATGAATTATTCAGTGAAGCTGTAAGAATTATGCAAGAGAGCGGAAAAACTAGTATTTCTTATATTCAACGCCAATTAAATATAGGTTACAATAGAGCTGCTAATATTGTAGAGCAGTGCGAAAAGCAAGGAATTTTGAGTGAACCTAATTCAAAAGGTGTAAGAAGTCTTTTATAAAAAAATCTAAGGAGAAATATGACAAAAATAGGAAAAAAAGAATTTTATGTAGTAGCATTAATGTTGTTTGCTATGTTTTTTGGTGCGGGGAATTTTATTTTGCCACCAAAACTAGGAATGGATGCGGGGAATAATTTTTATTTAGCGATTTTGTTTTTTTGTGTAACAGGTGTTGCTTTACCTGTTTTAGGTGTTGCTGCAGTTGCTAAAGCAGGAACATTAAAAGAATTAGCAAGTAGAGTAAATGTAACATTTGCAGTAATTTTTGTAGCAGTTATTTATATTACCATAGGGCCTTTAGTAGCAATTCCAAGAGCTAGCACTATGCCTTATGAAATAATGATTTTACCTTTTGTTGATAATGAATATAATGTATATTATTTAGCTTTTTATAGTTTTATATATTTTGCACTTAATTATTATATATGCTTAAATCCTAGCACTATGTTAGATACATTAGGCAAGTATTTAACGCCGATTTTACTTATTTTAATAGCAGTATTTTTTATATGCACTTTAATTTATTCAGAAGTAAATGTTAGCATTCCTAATCAAAATTACACTACCCACCCAGTAGCAACAGCATTTGTAGAAGGCTATCAGACTATGGATGCGCTTGCTGCTTTAGTATTTGGGATTAGTGTTGTTGGGGCTTTAAAATCATTAGGAGTTACTAATAAACATCAATTATCATTACTTACTATAAAAGCAGGATTATTTTCTGGAATTATTTTAATGATAGTTTATTTTGCTTTAGGGTATTTAGGCTATGTTTATGGTAATACCTTTAAAGACGCTAGTAATGGGGCTATTTTATTATCATTAATTAGTGATGATTTATTTGGTAGTTTTGGTAGATTTATTTTAGGATTTACTGCCTTACTTGCTTGTCTTACTACTACGATTGGTTTGATTGGCTCAAGTGCTAGCTATTTTAGTAGTGTTACTAAGATTTCTTATAAAACTTGGGTTATTATTTGGGTAGTTGCTAGTTTTATTTTATCAATTCAAGGTTTAACGCAGATTTTAAAAGTAAGCGTTCCTATATTAATAGCGATTTATCCAATAGCTATAGTTTTAATAATTTTATCTTTAATAAATAATTTAATAAATGAGAGCAAAATCATTTATAGATTTAGCGTTTATACTGCGGCTTTTATAGGAATTTTAAACGCAATTGATAGCTCAATCTTAAGCATAAACGATGAAAAAATATTATCTTATTTAGGTATAGCTAAATATTTAGAAATGTTGCCATTTTACTCATCTATGCTTGGCTGGGTTATACCTGTGATTGTTATGTTTATATTAGGATATATTATTAATGCCTTTAGTAAAAAAGATGATTTTTAATTAAATCATCTTGTTACAATTCTACACACTTATTTCTTATTAATTAACAATTAATATCAAAAATTAAAATTTTGTGTTAAGATTAAGCATTTTTTAAAAGGAGTGCTAATGAAAGCAAAAATTTTAAAAGAAGCACTTAATTCACAAGAAATTCTAGTAGCACCAGGAGCTTCTTGTGCTTTATATGCAAGACTTATTGAATTAGCAGGTTTTAAAGTTGTTTATGCTACAGGAGCAGGTATGGCAAATATGCAGTTTGGTTTTCCTGATATAGGACTTGTTAGTATGAATGAAATGTTAGAAAATACAAAGAGAATAAACGACGCTACAAATCTTCCCGTAATAGCAGATATAGATAATGGCTACGGCAATGCTTTAAATGTTTATAGAACAGCAAAAGAATTTAGCAAAAACAAAATAGCAGCAATTCAAATAGAAGACCAGCAACTACCAAAAAGGTGCGGGCATTTTGATGGGAAAAAATTAATATCTCAAGATGAAATGTGTGCGAAAATCAAAGCTTGTAAAGACGCTTTAGAATATGATACTTTAATAATTGCAAGAACAGACGCAATTGCTGTTAATGGTTTTGATGATGCTATTAATAGAGCTAATGCGTATTTAGAAAGTGGAGCTGATATATTATTTATAGAAGCTCCTACTAGCATAGAACAAATGGCAAGTCTTCCTAAATTAGTAAAAGCTTATCATATTGCAAATATGGTAGAAGGTGGCAAAACTCCGATATTAAGCAATGATGAATTACAAAAAATGGGCTTTAATATAGTTCTTTATGCAAACGCTACTTTAAAAGCTGCTATTAAAGGTATGAATGATTTATTAAATCATTTAAAAACTACAGGCAGAACAGATAATGCAGAACATTTAATGATTTCTATGAAAGAAAGAAATAGAATATGTGAATTTGATAAGTGGATGGATATAGAAAATAAATTTAAAGGATAATTATGAAAATTAAATGCAGTGTTTATAGGGGTGGCACGAGTAGGGGGCTAATATTTAACGCAAATGACTTGCCTAAAGATAAAAGCACTTGGGCTGATATATTTAAAAAATCCATTGATTGTCATAACCAAAACGCTATTGATGGGCTAGGTGGTTCTATATCATCAACCAATAAAATATGCGTTGTAAAAAGTGTAAATAATAAAAATTATGATATTGAGTGGGAATTCTTTCAAGCTGGGGTTATGAAAGATAGTATAGATAATAAAGGCACTTGCGGGAATTTAATAGCTGCTGTTGGAGCTTATGCTATTAATGAAAAATTATTTAGTTTTGATAGGTTTGCAAGCAATGTATGTGTTAGAATTTACAATACAAATATTAAAAAAATTATTGAATTTAAAGCTAAGATTAAAGATGGAGAATTTGTAGAAAAAGGTTCTAGTATTATGCAAGGAGTTTTTGGTGGTTGTGAGCTAGCTGATGTTTTTATTAAAAATGCAGGGGCTGAGCAAACAGGACTTAAATATCCATTAGGAAAAATTAGCAATTTTAATGGTTATAGAGCTACTTTACTTGATTTAATAAATCCATTTTTGTATGTTGATGCAAGGGAATTTGATTTAGATTTTAATTTAAATTATAATGATTTTAGTGCTTTAAAAGCTATTGAAGATTTAAACAAATTAAGAGATTTTTATGCTATTAAATTAGGTTTTGCTAAAGATGAAAATGATTTAGAAAACAATCAAGCTATACCAAAAATAGCAGCACTTTTTAAATCTGATGATAAAAGTGAATTTGATATAGGAATTAGGGTTTTAAGCCTTAGAAATCTTCACAAAAGTTCGCCTGCTAGTGGATTATATAATTTAGCCGTTGCAGCATTAGAAAATGGCACTTTAGCAAATGAGCTTAGTGGTTTAACTATGATACAAAATGGTATTCAAGATGTAAAAATTAAACATTTTTTAGGCGTAGTAGATGTTAGCGTAGAGATAGAAAGTGGTAAAATCATAGGTGTTGGACTTAAAAGAAGTGCAAGAAGAATAATGGACGGATTTATTTACATTAATTAAAAGGAGAAAATATGAAGAAATTTAAATGTAGTATTTATAGAGGTGGCACATCTAAAGCTGCTTGTTTTTATGAAAAGGATATGCCAGCAAGAGTTAAATGGGGCGAGTTTTTAGCTGATGTTATGGGGACTGCTACAAAGCAAATTGATGGAATTGGTGGTGCTGCGTCAGTAACTTCAAAAGTAGCTATAGTTGATATTAAAAATAATGAATTAACTTATACTTTCGCTCAAGTAAATATTGATAAAGAAATGGTTGATTTTAATAGTAATTGTGGAAATATTAGCTCATGCGTTGGTGCTTTTGCTTATGATTTGGGTTTGATTGATTTAAATGATTCTAAAATGTATGAAAAAATCATTATAAAAGATGAGTGTGATTTAGAAAATAAAATAATTTGCGTTAGGATTTTAAATACTAATACAAATAAATATTTAAAAGCTAGATTCAAATTAAGCGATGATTTAAAAAGTTTTGAACCAGCAGGAGATACTAAAATAGCAGGAGTGCCAAATACAGCTAGTGAAATTAAATTAGGTTTTATTAATCCTGAAGGCTCTATGAATAAAGGATTATTGCCTACAAATTCTGCAAAACAAGTTGTAAATACAAGTTTTGGCAATATTGAAATTAGTATAGTAGATGCTGGAGCAGCGCTTGTGTTTATGAGAGCTAAAGATTTATTAAGTGGCAATATATATGATGAAATTTCTCAAAACGAGCTTGATAAAATTGAAGAAGTAAGAAGCATAGCAAGTGAGCTAATTGGCTTAGCAAAAAAAGAAGAAGCAACAGCAAAAAATCCATCAGTGCCTAAAGCTTGTTTGGTTGATTTCGTGCAAGATTACACTAGCACAAGTGGTGCTAAAATATCAAAAAATGATATAAATGTATGCGTTAGAATGATGAGTATGCAACGCCCACACCCATCAATTGCAGTCACAGGAACGGTATGTATTTCAATGGCAGCAAAGACACAAGGCACATTAATTAATGAGCATTTAAGTAGCTTTTCTAATGAATTAGTAATAGCTCATCCAAGTGGGACAATTACGGGATTTATTGATAATGATAGCGTGAGTGTTATTAGGACTGCAAGATGCTTAATGCAAGGCTATGTATTTACTAGAAAAGATTATTAAGTTAAATTTCTAATTTAAATTCCTTTTTTGGAATTTAAATTAGGATTAAGTATTTTATAAATTAATAATTGCTTATAAAATACTTTAAAAATTATTTGATTTGATATTATTTTTTTCGTGTTTATTTAAAAACTCTTTCATATTAGACACTTCACAAGTAAATCTTCCTAGACTTTCATCAGAGCGAATTACTCTATGGCAAGGTAGTATTATTAAATAAGGGTTTTTTGATAATGCAGTTCCTACTGCACGATAGGCTTTAGAATTTATTCTATATGCTAATTCTTTATAAGTTATAGTGTTTGCATAAGGTATATTTTTAAGTTCATTTAAAACTTCTTTTGTAAAAGTAGAAAATTTATCAAGATTAAGTTTTATATTTGTAAAATCAAAATCTTCTCCCTTAAAATACTTTAAAAGTTCAGATTTTACTAATGAAGTTATTTGATTTGGTTTTTCTTTTAAAGTAGCAAGATTTGTAATATCAACTGAAATCAAATACTCATCATTAGCTTTTATTAAAACTATAAAGTTTTTAAATTTTATAATTTCAATATACATTAAGAGCCAAAACTACCAGAACTATTAGCACCACTTGTGCTTTGGCTTTTAAAAAATCCACTACTTTTTGAAGCTCCTGCACTAGGTGTGCTTTTAAAGCTATTTACACTTCTTTGATATGTGCTTGGGTTTTGATAATGCGTAGCTTTGTTTGCATTAAAATGTGAATTATTAAATAGCTTATTGCCTATCCAAGAGCCAATTATTGCACCTGCTACAGAGCTTAGCAAAACTTCGCCTAATGAATGATTTGAACCAATACTTTCATTTGTTAATGAGCTTTGATTTGCTTCTATTTTTGCATTTTCAGCTTTTATTAGCTCATCCATCTCAGCCTTGCTTAATACTCTTTCATTTCCATTTAATTCTTTTAGAACTACTCTTGTTTCATCGCTTGGAAATTCATCTTTAATTCTGTATTGTTTAGGAGCATATTCTTCTATTATTAAAAATGAGCCTTTAGCTTGTTGTTGCTCTTCACCACCACAAGCACTTAATAATGAACCAGCTACAATTGCAGTTAAAGACGCTTTGTAAGTTAAGTTATTTAAATTCTTAAACATTTTTCCTCCTAAATCTTTGATAATTTTTTGTTTCTTATAAATACTTGATTGTTTTCTAGTTTTATTTTTTTACTTTTAAAAAGCCTTGATATGAGATATTTTTTTATTTTTTCACGCTTTTTTTTCTTAAATCTTAATAAATATTCATCTATTAAAATCCATTTTGCTTTTATAATTACTGGTAGATTTATTTTATTTTTTAATTCTTCGTTTTCTTTTTTTAATTCTTCGTTGCTTAGTTTTAAGATTTTTATTTGTTCTAATAGCTCATCTTTAATAGCTAAACTATTTTGTTCTGGTTCTATTAAAACATAGGTTTTATTATCTTCTTTTATTGATTTTAAAGTGCCTCTTCTAATTCTATTATAAATAGCTTCTTTGCTGATATTTAAGTATTTTGCGGCGTCTTTTACTAAGAGTTTCATTTCTAACCTTTAAAAAGGGGATAACCCCTTTTTATTAAAGCTTTGCTTCGTAATGTCTTAACATATATAGGCGTTTTAGCATTTTTTTTCTAGCTGAAATTTTTTGTTTTTTGCGAATTTCAGTCATAGGTTCAAAAAAGCGTCTTGCTCTAACTTCTGTTACGATTAGGTTACGATCAGTTTGCTTTTTGAATTTGCGATAAGCCTCGTCAAAAGATTCGTTATTATGAACTTTAATCCCTGGCACGGCAATCACTTCCTTTCGTTGTAAAATTAAAAGTGCTAATTTATAAAAAAATTGTTAATAAACAAAATATTTTTTAATTTACTATTCTTAATTTTTAAAGACTAAAATTATCTTAAAATTACAAATTAAGTTAAAATTAAGGAGAGCGTAATGGGAAATATTACAAATTATTTTAAAAAGCGAACTACATTTTATGTTTTACTTACCTGTATTATCTTTATTATTCCATTTATTAGAATAAATGGTAATCACTTATTTTTGCTTAGTTTTGATAAACAAAAATTAGATTTATTTTTCATATCTTTTAATACAAACGAGTTGTATTTAATGCCATTTTTATTAATTATGATGTTTGTATTTATTTTTTTTATTACAAATTTACTTGGTAGAGTTTGGTGTGCTTGGGGCTGTCCTCAAACTATATTTAGAATAATTTTTAGAGATTTAATACAAACTAAATTATTTAGAATTTATAGTGGTAGAAAAAATAAACAAAATAAACCAAGAAATAAAATATTTGCAAGAATTGCAAGTGTTATTGTGTTTTATCCAATTAGCTTAATTGCTGCAAGTAATTTTTTGTGGTATTTTGTTCCACCTGAAGATTTCTTTACTTATCTTGACCATTTTAATGAACACTTACTTTTATTTGGAATTGTTTTATGCTTATCTTTATTTATAACATTTGATATTACTTTTATTAAAGAGAATTTTTGTGCTTATATTTGTCCTTATGCAAGAATTCAAAGCGTTATGTTTGATAACGACACAAAAAGTGTTATATATGATGAAAGTCGTGGCGGAATTATTTATAAAGATGGAGAAAAAATTATAAAAAAACCAATAGGCGGAGAATGTATAGCTTGTGAAGCCTGTGTAAAAATATGCCCAACTCATATAGATATTAGAAAAGGAATGCAACTTGATTGTATAAATTGTCTTGAATGTGCTGATGCTTGTTCAAATGTTCAAGCAAGATTTAATAGACCACCATTAATATCTTGGTCTAGCACAAAAGAAATAAAAACTAAAGAAAAACTTAAATTCTTTAGATTTAGAACTATTGTTTATATAGTTGTATTGTGTGCTATGTTTATTGGGTTAGTTTTAACGGCTGGTAGTAAAGAAACTATGCTTATGAATATAAATAGAACTACTGAATTATACACAATAAATAAAGATGAAAATTATGTTGATAATGCCTATGTTATATTATTTCACAATACTAGCAAGCAAGACCATAGATTTTATTTAGAAATATTAGATGATGATATTAGTATTTTAAAACCTAAAAAAGATTTTAGAGTTAAAGCTGGTGAGAAATTAAAACAAATTGTTATTTTAAGAAGCGAGCTTAAGAAAGTTAAAAAACATCATAAGCATATTAATATAAGAGCTTATGCCTTAGATGATGATAAAATATTTACTATAAAGGATACAATATTTATATATCCTAAGGAGAAAAAATGGAAGGAAAAGAAGAAATAATTTTAAAAGTAGCCCTTGAACTATTTTTAGAAAAGGGCTATGAAAATACAAGTTTAAACGATATTGTTAAAGTAACTGGCGGTTCTCTTGCGACGATATATAAAAAATTTGAAAATAAAAATAATTTATTTTTAAAGGCTTTAAAATTTAGGGCAGAAACTAGGTTAGAGAATTTAAAAATTATGATTTCTTCAAAAGCCAACTTGGATTTACCAGATTTTTTAAATGTATTTGGTAATGAATATTGTAATTTTTTTATAGGCGAAGATAATGCAAAATTTTTAAGATTAGTTCTTGAGAGAACTTATCAAGATATTAATTTTAAACAAGAATGTGCAAAAGCAGATAAAGATGTAATAATTAGATTTTTATGTGAAGTATTTGAGAAAAAAATTAAAAAAGAAATTCTAAATGAAATAAGTGCTTATAATTTAGCTAATTTATACTGCTCTATGATTAGAAGTAATAAGATTTTTGATTTGATTTTTAACTCTAAAGAAATCTTTACAAAAGATGAATTAAGTGAGCATGTAAAAAATGTAAATATCTTATTTTTAAGGGCTTTGCGTTAATTTCATTAACTTAAATGTAATTATAATTACATCTTTCAAATTTAAAATTACAACAAGGAAAATTTATGAAAAGACTTATTAAATTAAGTTTCGTTGCTAGCTTGTTATTATTTACAGCTTGCAATGACAAGGTAGAGCAAAAGCAGCAAGAAATGCCACCTTCTATTGTAGATATTAAAAAAGTAAGTTTAGAAAATGCTGAAATTTATTATCAATATGCAGCGAAATTAGAAGCTAACAAAGATGTAGTAGTTTTGCCAAAAGTATCTGGCGAGATTAAAAAAATATTATTTAAAGATGGCGATTTTGTAAAACAAGGAACAATTTTATATAAGATTGATGATGAGCAATATAAAGCTAGTTTGGATTTAGCGTTAGCTGATGTTGGTGTTGCTAAAGCAAACTACGAAAACGCTAATACTGATTATAATAGAACTAAAGACTTATATGCTAAAAAAGCAGTTAGTCAAAAAGAATTTGATACAAAAGAAGCAGCCTTTAAAAGTGCAAAAGCTAGTTTAGATAAAGCTAATGCAGCTTATAAGATAGCTAAATTAAACTATGATTATACTAATGTAAAAGCTCCATTTGATGGATATGTGCAAGCTTCGTTAGTTGATGCTGGAAGCTATGCTAATGCAAATAATACTCAATTAGTAAAAATTGTAGATCAAAATACTTTAAAAGCTACATTTTTTATATCAGATACAAATATGGAACAAATTAAAAGAAATAATAATGATTTAAAAAGTGCAAAAGCTAATTTTACTTTAAATGGTAAGACTTATGAAGGTAAAGTTGAGTTTATATCAAATTACAATGAATTAGCAAGCACTAAAGCTTATGCGGTTTTTGAAAATACTAATCAAGAATTAAGTGCAGGAACCTTTGTTAGTCTTAAACTAAGCAATATTATGCAAAATGATTCTTTTGTAATTAGTAGAGAAAATTTATTACAAGATATTGATGGATATTATGTATTTGTTAAAGACAAAAATATAACAAAACAAATTCATGTTAAAACAATTTTTGATGATGAGAAAATTGCCGTAATTGACGCAAAAACAAGTGATTTAAAAGTTGATGATGAATTGATTTTAAATAATTATAAAAAGATTTATCCTGGCGCAAAAATAGCAACTAAGGCAGAATTTGGTGCGATGATGCAAAAGCAAGCTCCTAAAGAGCAGACTAAGGAACAATAATGTTTTCTAAGTTTTTTATATATAGACCAGTATTTGCAATAGTTGTTTCAATCATAATTACTATTGCTGGTATTTTAGGAATGAAGGGTTTGCCTATTGAAGAATATCCTAATGTAACATCTCCAACGGTTAGGGTAACTGCTAATTATTCTGGCGTTGATGCAGCTACGCTTTCTCAAAATGTAGCAAGTATTCTTGAAGACGCAATTAATGGTGTTGAAGATATGATTTATATAACTTCAAGCTCAAGTTCAAGTGGTTTGATGTTTTTAAATGTTTATTTTAAGGTTGGAAAAGACCCATCAAAAGCATTAATTGATGTTAATAATAAAGTTCAAAGCGTTCAAGCAAAAATGCCTGAAGAAGTTAAAAAATTAGGTGTTAGTGTTGATGAAACTAGCTCAAATATTTTAGCTGTTGTTTCGTTTTATTCTCCTGATGATAGCCGTGATGAAACTTATCTAAGTAACTATGCTACATTAAATGTGGCTGAAGAGTTAAAGAGATTAGAAGGTATTGGTAGTGCTGAAGTAGTTGGAGCTAAAGATTATTCTATGAGAATTTGGCTTGATTCAGAAAAGCTTAATAAATATGATTTAAATCCAGCTGTTGTAAGTGCAGCTATAAGAGAACAAAACTCACAATATCCAACAGGAACGATAGGCGATTTACCTATGAAAGAAATTAGTCCATTTGTTTATACAATGAGTGCTAAAGGTAAGCTTAGTAAGGTAAGTGATTTTGAAAATATCATAATAAAAGCACTTCCAAATGGAAATATTTTATATTTAAAAGATATAGCAAGAGTAGAGATAGGAACTAAAAACTATGGTTTTGCTGGACTTAATAATGGCAAAAAAATGGTTCCTATGATGATTAATTTAAAATCAGGTGCAAATGCTATAGCAGTAGCTCAAGCTGTGAAAGAAAAATTAGAAGAGCTAAGTAAATTCTTCCCAAGTGGTGTTGCTTATAGTATGCCTTATGATACTACTGATTTCGTAAAAGATAGTATAAGCGAAGTTGTTCAAACATTTGTTGAAGCTATTTTACTTGTTTTAATAGTTATGTATATGTTCTTAAAAAACCTTCGTGCAACTATTATTCCATTAATTGCTGTGCCGGTTTCTTTACTTGGAACTTTTGCTTTCCTTTATGTTTTTGGTTTTACAATCAATCTTATTACATTATTTGCTTTAGTTTTAGCAATTGGCATTGTTGTTGATGATGCTATTGTCGTTGTAGAAAATGTTGAGCGTGTGTTTAGAAGTGGTATTACAAAAGATGTAAAAGCAGCTACTAAAATGGCAATGGATGAAGTAACCGGACCTGTAATTTCTATCGTTTTAGTATTAAGTGCGGTATTTATTCCTGTATCATTTTTAGATGGATTTGTAGGGCAAATTCAAAGACAATTTGCAATTACTCTTGTAATTTCTGTTTGTATTTCAGGTTTTGTTGCATTAACGCTAACTCCTGCATTATGCGGTATATTATTAAAAGACCATGAAGATAAGCCTTTTTATTTAGTTAAAAAATTTAATGACTTTTTTGATTGGAGTATTAATATTTTTGGTAGTGCAGTTGCAAAAGTTTTAAGACATGTAATTCCAAGTTTAATAGTGGTTGCTATATTCTTTTATGGAATTTTTGCCTTACTAAAAATTATTCCTAGTTCTCTTGTTCCTAGCGAAGATAAGGGTGCTGTATTGGTTTTATCACAATTAAAATCTTCTAGCAACCTAGATAAGACTCTAGCCTTTAATAATAAAATCTATGATATGGTTAAGAATAATCCTGCAGTAGAAAGTATGATTTCTTTAAATGGATTTGATGTAGAGAGTTCAGCTCTTTCTCCAAGTGCTGGAATTTCATTTATTACATTAAAAGATTATAAAGATAGAAAAGATTTAGGTATTAATGGAGATAGTGAAAATTTAGCTAATACTTGGATGAAAAATATGTGGCTTGACCCTGATGGTTTTGCATTTTTCTTAAATCCACCACCGATTATGGGGCTTTCTTTAACAGGCGGATTTGAAATGTATGTGCAAAATAAATCAGGTAAAAGTTATGAAGAAATTAAAAAAGATATAGATACTTTACTTGCAGCAGCATCAAAAAGACCTGAATTAACTCAAGCAAGAACGACTTTAAACACTGATTACCCTGAGTTAAAAGTAAGTGTTGATGAGAAAAAAGCTAAAATTTTAGGGCTTAGTTTAAGTGATATATATTCAAATTTAAATTTAATTTTTGGTTCTGTTTATGTGAATGATTTTACTGCTTTAGGTAAAAATTTCCAAGTAAATGTAAGAGGCGATGAAGAATTTAGAAATAAAAGAACAAGTCTTGAAAATATTTATGTTAAAAATAGTGAAGGCAAAAGCATATCTTTAGCTAGTGTTGTTGATATTAAGCCAAGTGTAGCAGCGTTTTCAGTAACTAGATTTAACCTTTTCCCAGCTGCAAAAGTTACAGCTTCGCCAGCTCCAGGATATACTAGTGGAGATGCTATTAATGCTATAGTTGAAGTATTTAATGAAACTATGAATAAAGATGAATATTCTTATGCTTGGGCAGGAAGTTCTTATGAAGAAGTAAATGCTAGTGGTAGCGGTTCTACTGCATTTGCATTAGGTATGGTATTTGTATTTTTAATACTTGCAGCTCAATATGAAAGATGGTTAATGCCACTTGCAGTAATTACAGCAGTTCCTTTTGCAGTATTTGGAAGTTTAGCAGCAACTTATTTAAGGGGTATGCAAAATGACATATATTTTCAAATAGGTTTATTATTGTTAATTGGTCTTAGTGCAAAAAATGCTATATTAATTGTTGAATTTGCTATGGAAGAAAAATATAAACACGGCTTAAATACTTATGATGCAGCTATAAAGGCGGCAAAACTTAGATTTAGACCTATTATTATGACTTCTTTAGCGTTTGGTTTTGGTATTTTACCTTTAGTATTTAGCGAAGGTTCAGGTAGTGCTGCTAGACACTCACTTAGCACAGGGCTAGTTGGTGGTATTATTATAGCTTCTAGTATATCTATTTTATTTGTGCCTTTATTTTTCTATTTACTAGAGAGTTTAAATGATAAGGTTTTTAAAAAGAAAGGAAAGCAAATTAATGAATAAGCTTTTAATATCAGCAATCGCAGCTTTATTTTTAGCTGCTTGCTCTAGTGTTAATAATTATGAGCTTAAAACTCCAAATAATTTAGATAATAATACTAAATTTGAAATTAAAGATTGGAGAAGTTTAGGTAATGATGCAAATCTTAATCGCTTGATTGAGATTGCTATGGAAAACAATGAAGATGTTAAAATGGCTATTAATAATCTTTTAATAGCTGAATCAAATTTAGTAAGTGTTGGCATTAAAAGAGAGCCTAGTATTAATCTTGGAATTAATGCAAATGAGAGATTAATTAAACACCAAAAGCCAACTTACGGACATTCTTTAGGTCTTAATTTATCTTATGAAATAGATTTATTAAATAAATTTGGTAAGGCTAAAGATAACGCTATTTATAGTGCTAATATTAGCGAATTTGATGTAGAAAATACTTATCAAACTATTGGATTTAGTATCGCAAAACTTTATTATCAAGTTGTAGCAACTAATAAAAAAATAGAAATTTTAGAAGACTTTATAAATAGCTATGAAAAAACTTTAAAATTAAAAGAAGAGCAATATAAATTAGGCTTTATTACAAAATCAGTTCTTTTACAAACTAAAGAACAATTTACTCTAAATCAAACTAAATTAAGAAGTTTAAAATTAGAAAGAGATTTGTATATTAATTCTTTAGATATTTTAGTTTATGGATTAAATCAAGAAAAAGAACCAATTAAATTTGCTAATAACTTAATAGAAGATTTTGTTATGCCAGCTACTATACCAAGCTCTGTTATGACAAATCGTCCTGATATAGCAAAAGCAATTTTAGATGTAAAAATAGCTCATAATAATGCAAAAATTGCTTGGGATAGCTTTTTTCCAACCTTTACAATAGGTGCTGGTGTTAGTTGGAGTGGAGATACACATAATGTATTTTCTGACCCTGTTGGCTCGATTACTGCTAGTTTGTTACAACCTTTATTTAATTTAGGTGATGTTGATGAGCAAGTAATTAGAGCAAATTTAGCTCAAGATAATGCAGTATTAAGCTATGAAAAAGTAGTCAAAACTGCGTTAAAAGAAATAGAAGATGCTATTTTAAAATATAATAATGCCGAAGTTAAATTAAGAGATTATGATGAAATAGTAAAACTAGAAGAAGAAATTTATGAGTTTAATAAGCTTAAATTTAATGAAGGAGAAATCAGCTTTTTAGAATTCTTAGATAGCGAAAGAGCTTTGCAAAATAGCTTAATAGAGCAAATTGATTTAAAATTAGGCAAGATAACTGCAGGAATTGATGCTTATAAAGCTATTGGAGTTAAAAAACTTGAATTTAGGAAGTGATTTTTATATGAACCTAGCCTTAAAAGAGGCTTGGAAATATCAATTCTTAACTTATCCAAATCCTGCCGTAGGTTGTCTAGTATTAGATAAATACGGCAAGATTTTAAGTATTAAAGCACACCAAAAAGCAGGAACATTTCACGCAGAAAGATTATGTGTGAATGAAATCTTAGAAAAATATGGAAAAGATGCTTTAAAAGATAGTGTTTTTTATGTAACTTTAGAGCCTTGCAGTAAGCAAGGTCGCACTCCACCTTGTCATGAATTATTAATAAAATATAAAGTTAAAGAAGTAAATATAGGCTCAAGTGATAGTTCTCAAAATGGTATAAATGAATTAAGACAAGCTGGAATTAAAGTAAATCTTGGGATTTTACAAGATGAATGCGATAAATTAATTGCTCCATTTAAATTCTGGCTAGATAATAAGCCTTTTGTTTTATTTAAATTAGCAATTAATCTAAATTATAACAATGAAGGTAGTATTAGTAATGAGTATTTAAGGACATATTTTCACGAAATTAGAACCAATATAGATTATTTAATAATTTGTGGCAATACTTTAAGACTTGATAATCCTATGCTTGATGCTAGATATTCTACCAGCAAAAAAGCACCTAATTTATTAGTATTTTCAAAATATTTTCAAGATTTAAATTCTAATTTTAAATCTCTAAATATTTTTAAAACTAATAGAGAAATTATTTTTGGTAAAAATCCTTTAAAATTAAAAGATGAATTGCAAGAGCAAAATATTAAATTTGTAATGATTGAAGGCGGGTTTAATGCCTTAGAACTTTTCAAAAATCAAATAGATTGGTTGTTTTTACAACAAAGTAATTCTACTTATAAAAATTCAAATAACTTTAAGTTAAGTTTAAGTCCTATTTATCAAAGCACTACAAAAGATTTTTATAATAAACCACACGAATACCAACAATTCGGATTTTATGAAATAAGGGAATAAATGTTAGAAAAATATTTTGAAAAATTCCTAGTAAATTCTAGGTTTATTACAATCTTACCTGTTATTTTTGGTCTTTTAGGTGCTTTTATGTTATTTTTTATTGCTAGTTTTGATGTGTATAAGGTCATAAAAGTTACATATACTTATTATTTTTTAGGTGCTGATATTGACATTCACGAAGAAGCTGTAAGCACTATAGTTGGAGCTGTTGATTTATATTTAATGGCTTTAGTTTTTTATATATTTTCTTTTGGAATATATGAATTATTTATAAGCGATGTTGAAGAATTTAAACAATACAAACAAAGCAAGGTTTTAGAAGTTCATAGTTTAGATGAGCTAAAAGATAAGCTTGGTAAAGTTATTATTATGGTTTTAGTTGTTAATTTTTTTCAACACGCACTTAATTTAAAATTTAGTTCAAGTATGGATATGCTTTATTTAGCAATCGGTATTATGTGTATTTGCCTTGGATTATGGGCTTTACATAAAAGTGATAATAAATCTAAAGAACACTAAGGAGCAAAGATGATATTTATAGATACTTGTTTTGGAAAAAAAAGTGATGTTATGCCTATTTGGATGATGCGTCAAGCAGGTAGATACCTAGCTGAATACAAGGCTACTCGTGCTAGAGCAGGAGATTTTTTAAGTCTTTGTAAGGATTATAAATTAGCTAGTGAAGTTACGCTTCAGCCAGTGGATATACTAGATTTTGATGCAGCTATTATATTTTCAGATATTTTAGTAGTGCCACTTGAGTTGGGCTTACCACTTAGATTTGAAGCAGGTGAAGGTCCTGTGTTTGATGAGATAATATCAAGTGAAATTGATGTAGAAAAATTAAATATAAATGCAGCTAGTAAATTAATTTATGTTTATGACGCTATAAAATTAACTCGTGAAAAATTAGCTTCAAATAAAGCTTTAATAGGATTTTGTGGTGCTCCTTGGACTTTAGCAACATATATGATAGAAGGAAAAGGCTCTAAAACTTATGCAAAAAGCAAAAGAATGATTTATGAAAATCCAGCCCTAGCACATAAATTATTAGCAAAAATTACTGAAGTTTTAAAAGAATACTGCGAAAATCAAATAAAAGCAGGTGCTAATGCTATTCAGATTTTTGATAGCTGGGCTAATGCGCTTGAGCCTAGTGCTTATTTGGAATTTGCTTGGAAATATATTCAAGATTTAGCGAGTTATTTAAAGACAAAATATCCACATATTGCAATAATTGCTTTTCCTAAAGGAGTAGGTGGTTTTATTGAATGTTTAGATGCAAAAATTGATGTTTTAGGTGTTGATTGGAGTACTCCACTTCAAGTAGCAGCAAAAACTCCTTATGTATTACAAGGAAATCTTGAGCCTTGCAGACTTTATAGCAAAAAAGCTATAAAAGAAGGCGTTGAAATCATAAAAGAACTTACAAAAGATAAGGCTCATATATTTAATTTAGGGCATGGAATTTTACCTGATATTCCAGTAGAAAATGTAAGATATTTAATAGATTGTGTAAGAAATGCTTAGTTTAATATCTCTTGGCGGGACAATTTCTATGCTTAATTTAGGCGAAGGAGCAATTCCTAGCCTAAATGCTGATGAATTAACAAGTTCATTTAAAGACATTAATGCAATAACTTTTAGCAATATCTCAAGTCCAAATATAACTTTTTCAATGTTAATTGAAGTTTTAAATCTTGCAAGAGAAGAGATTAAAAAAGGCTCTCGTGCTGTAATTATTACTCAAGGAACTGATACTTTAGAAGAAAGTTCATTTTTTTGTAATTTATTTTGGGATTTAGATGAGCCACTAATTTTTACAGGTGCTATGAAAAATCCTAGCGAGTTAGGAAGTGATTATCTAGCTAATATTAGCAATGCAATTACTTTAGCAAATAGTGAGTTAGCAAGGGGTTTAGGTGTGCTTTGTGTATTAAATGATAGCGTTCATTCAGCACAATTTATCCATAAAAGCAATTCATTTAGTCTTGAAACTTTTACAAGTTTTAATCGTGGTTTGGTTGGAGAGATTAAAGAAGGTAGGTTTTATTTATTTAATAATAATTATAAAAGGCTAAAACTAAAGCCTTTAAAAGAAATTACTAAAAAAGTAGCCTTACTAAAAATGTGCCTTGATTTTGACAATGATATGCTTGAATATGCTTTAAATAATTATGATGGTTTGGTAATTAGTGGCTATGGAGCAGGGCATGTAATGGCTAGAGCTATGCCAATTATTCAAAAAGCAAATATTCCAATAATTATGACAAGTAGATGTGAAAGTGGTAAAGCAGGTCTTAGAACCTATGCTTATGCTGGAGCTGAAGTTGATTTGATTAAAAATGGTGTAATTATGAGTGAATATTTAAGTGATGTTAAGGCTAGAGCTTTATTAATTAGTGCTTTATCTTTAGGAATTACAAATATAAAAGGTATGATTGAAGAATTGATTTAAAGGCAAATAAATTGCCTTTAAACTTATAGTTTTTCTTTTATTTTTTCTGCATCAAATCCAAAATATTTAAATACATCTTTTTCTTTACCACTAGCGCCAAAACTATCCATTATGAAAAGTTCATCGCAGTATTTATATAATTCATAAGACCTTGCAGCTTCTATTCCGATAATCTTGCCTTTTAATAAAGATTTATCAAATTCTTTATCAAATAATTCAAAGCAAGGCATACTTAATACATTTATATTTTTATCTTTTGCAACTTCAAGTGCAAGTGCAACCTCACTACCACTTGCAATTATTGTAGCTTCTGCATTATCGCTATATTTTATAAAATAAGCTCCCTTGCTAATATCAGGAATACTTGTATTTAAGCTTGGAAGTGCTGAGCGACTAAGTGTGAATGCACTTGGATTATTTAGCTTTAAAGCTACTTGCCAACAAGCTATATTTTCAGCCATATCAGCAGGACGGAAAGTGTATAAATTAGGAATATTTCTAAGAGTGCTGATTTGCTCAATTGGTTGATGAGTTGGACCATCTTCTCCTACTCCTATGCTATCGTGTGAAAATACAAAAAATGCTTTTAAATTCATTAAAGCCGCTAATCTTATTGAAGGCTTTAAATAATCACTAAATACTAAAAATGTAGCACAAAACGGATGCAAACCATATCTTGCCATTGCATTTATAATAGCACCCATTGCATGCTCACGAATACCAAAAGCTATATTTTTACCACCATTTCTAATATCTGCATAATCTTTTAGATAAGTTTTATTTGATGGTGCTAAGTCTGCTGAACCACCTAAAAATGTAGGAATTTGTTTTGCTATTTCGTTTAGACAAGCGTGGTTGCTATCTCTTGTAGCGTAATTTTTACTTAAATCAAGTTTAGAAAAATCCACATTTAAATCTTTTTTGCCTTCTAAATAAGCTATAAATTCTAATTGTTCATCATTAAATTTATTTGCTTTATCCCAACTTGCAAAATACTCATCACTTCTTTTACACATTTTCTCAAAGCCATTTTTAGCTTCGCTATCTATATAAAACTCTTCTTCATTCCAATTAGCAGCTTTTTTAGCTTTTAAAGCTAGTTCAGCACCTAGTGGTGAGCCGTGAGTTTTCTCGCTTCCTTCTAATTCACAAGCACCTTTTCCAATCTTGGTTTTAGCTATGATAATACTTGGACGCTCAGCATTTTTAGTCATTTCTAAAGCCTTGCTAATTTCATCAAAATTATGCCCATCAATAGTATAAACATCAAAGCCAACGCTATTAAATCTAGCCTTTATATCATCACGAAATGCTTGTTTTACATCGCCTTCAATACTAATTTCGTTACTATCATAAATTAATACTAAGTTATTTAAATTATGAACATTTGCTAAAGAACAAGCCTCATAGCTAATTCCTTCTTGCAAATCCCCATCTCCACAAAGGCAGTATATTTTATGATTTAACGAATTATTTAGTTTGCTACTAGCAAATTTTGCTGCCATTGCGAAACCAACAGCATTTGCAATACCTTGACCAAGTGGGCCTGTATCTATTTCTACTCCGTGAGTTTTAATTTCAGGATGCCCTGCTGCAAGTGAGCCTAATTGGCGAAAATTTTTAAGCTCATCAAGACTTAAATTAAATCCACTTAAATGTAAAAACGAATATATTAAAGAACTTGCGTGTCCGCCTGAAAATACTAATCTATCACGATTTATATGATTTTTTGTATTTAGATTAATTTTTGTGCTAAGCACTGCTAAAATATCACTAAGTCCCATTGCTACGCCTGGATGGCCACTATTTGCACGATTAATCATATCTACACTTAAAAATCTTAAATTATTTGACATTTTTTCTAACATTTATTTTCCTTTGTTAATTGTTATAAAGAATTGAAAATCCCCGTTTTTATTCTCGTCTTTAATATATCTTTGAATTAATATATTTAAAACACCGCTTTGCTGAATTTGTTTATTAAAATCTGCTTTAGTATTTACTATTACATTATTTACTCTTAGGATTTTATCTTTTAGCTTAAAGCCTAAATTTTTATTTGAAATTCCTATTACATTTAGATTATTATCTAAAGTTATTCCTAAAGAATTTGAAATCTGTTTTTTAACAATTGCTTTTTTTGTTGTAAATACTGGTTGTTCATATATTTTAGGACTTACAACAGAGCTTATATTAATTTCTTCATTATCTCTTAAAACTTTTAAATAAATAGTGCTTTGATTTTCTGCAAAAAGTATTCTTTCATTTAATGCCCTAAGTGATTCTATAGGCTTATCATCTATGCTTAAGATTTCATCATTTAATCTTAAGTTGCTATTAAAAGTAATACCACTTACAAAATATCTATCCCCTCTTTGAGTAAATGTAGCACCAATATCGCCCCAATAAACATCATTATATTTTTTGAAATGATTTAAATAGCGATTGCCTATGAATTCTCCATTTAATAAACTAATACCTAAAACCTTGCAACAAGGAGAATTTAATAAACCAATTTTTGTATTAAAATCAAGCTTATCTTTTTCAAATAAACCTTGAGCTAGATATTTTAAATGTCCTATATATTCTTTTTTAGCATCAATAATTCCTAGCCAATCATTTCTAGTTCTTGTTGTTTCATCATCTGTTATTGGCTTTATTAAAGAAAAATCAGTCCTTACTAAATAAAGATTTAAAAATGGGTCGTATTTAATGTATGAATTTAATTTTGTATCAGGTAATTTTACTACAGCTAAAAGATTTTCATCTAACACAAAAGCAGGTAAGCCTTCGTAATTTAACATACTTGCTTTATTTTTTTCATAACATGCTAAATAATCATCAAATGTAGGTCGCTCTACGCCAAATAAGGTCGCTACTAACATTAAAGATAATGCAAGTTTTCTCATTTTCCTGCCTTAAAAAACATATCAGCCGCAGCATTTTTTGTACTTGAACTTGCACTTTCTAATGCTTCATTTAGTGCAGAAATTAATAATATTTGCATAGATGATTTGTCTTTTAATAATTCATCATCTATTTTTATATCAATTACTTGAAATTTGCCATTTACTTTAACTTCTACCATTCCAGCACCACTTTTTGCTACAAATTCTTTATTTGCTAATTCGTTTTCAAATTCTTTAGCTTTATTTTGGACATCTTGCAACATTTCTTGCATTTTAGAAAAATCAAAATCTTTAAACATATTCACCTTTCAATCTAATTTTTTCTTCATAATTGTGTATTTCATCTAAGCATTCAAGTGCTACTTTTTCATCTAAAAATGTATATTTTACACCTTTTATTTCTTGGTAATCTTCATCACCTTTACCTAAAATCATAACACATTCATTTTTATTTTGAGCTAAAAGTGCTTTATAAATTGCTAATCTTCTATCAATTACAATATTTATATTTTTTAATTCGTTTTCGCTTAAGCCATCTATCATATCTTTAAGAATTGCAATAGGTTCTTCATCTCTTGGATTATCACTTGTTAAAAATAAAGTTTTTGCATAATGACTAGCTATTTTTGCCATAGGAGTTCTTTTACTTTTATCGCGATTACCACCTGCGCCTAATACTACTATTAATTCTTTATGCTTCATTGCTTCTAGCACATTAGCAATTCCATCTGGAGTATGGGCAAAATCTACTATTATTTCTTTATTATATTTATTAGGAATGCTTTGCATTCTTCCCATTACCCCTGCATAATTAGCAATAGCATTAGTTAAATCATCTTTAGTAGGTTTTACTAATTCATTAACACAAGTAAAAGCTGCAAGAAGATTATAGATATTAAATAAGCCTTTTAAAGAAGAGCTAATCTCATAAAGCTCATTTTTAACAGCAAAAACTGCTTCAATACCATCAATTAATGTGTAAGCTTTTACGCTATATAAAGCAGGATTTTCTATACCATAAGTAATAGCACCTTTTACATTATAAGAAAATTTATAAGCATCTTGATTTATTATTTTTAAGCATTCATCTTGAAAAAAACTTGCTTTACAATTTGCATAATTTTCAAAAGTTTCGTGAAAATCTAAATGGTCTTGAGTTAAATTAGTATAGATTTTAGCAGCGAATTTCATATCTCCACAGCGATTTTGTGCAATTGCGTGAGAGCTTACTTCCATTACAAAATATTCGCAATTATTTAAAGTTGCAATTTGTAAATACGATAACAATTCTAATAAAAATCCTGTTGTTAAAGATTTTGCAGCAACTTTTTTATCATTACAAAATGCCCCACGAGTTCCACATAAAAATACTTTTTTACCTAAATCAAGCAATATAGAATAAATTGCAGCAGCGGTAGTGGTTTTACCATTTGTGCCTGTTATACCTATAATTTTTATATTTTCATTGATTTTTAAAAGTTCTCTTGCTTTTGCTTCGTTAATTACTAAAGCACCTTTAGATTTTGCATCGTTTTCGTATTTGGAATTTGAATTAGTTAGTAAAAAATAACAACCTTTTTCACATTCATTTGAATTATCTGTTATGTAAGAATTATCTAAATTAACTTTCATAGTTTTTCAAAAGCTTCCTTTCCACCTTCAAGATTTATTAGCGAAATATTGCTATCAATTTGTTCTTTTAAAGCCCTTTCAAGCCCTAATTTTAAAGTGGTATTTGCAGCAGCACAACCATGACAAGCACCAAGTAATTTTATATAAACAACCCCGTTTTTAACACCCAAAAACTCCAAATCGCCACCATCATTATGAAGTATGTGAAGCTTTGATTTTAGGACATTTAAACAAGGTTCAATTAATTCTTCATCACTAAATATCATAATTTTTCCTTATTGTAATTTGTGTTATTGTGCTTTAATAAAATAAATATTCATTAACTAAGTTAGATGATAATTTTTATTTACAAATATTTTTTTAGGAGAATAAAATGGCAAAAGAATTAACAAGTGAAAATATTAATTTAGCTAAAAAAGGCGTTGCTTTAGTAGATTTTTGGGCACCATGGTGTGGACCTTGCAGAATGCTTGCACCTGCTATTGAAGAATTAGCAAATGAATTTGAAGGTAAAGCATTAGTGGCTAAAGTTAATATTGATGATTGTGAAGAATTAGCTGCTGAGTTTGGAATTCGCTCAGTTCCTACTATGTTGTTTTTCAAAAATGGCGAAATAGTTGATACAGTAATTGGTGCTCAAGCAAAACAAGCTTTAGCTGATAAATTAAACTCACTATTATAATAAAATGATAAATCTAGCAGTATTTGGGGCAAATGGTAGAATGGGTAAGGAGCTAGTAAAACTAGCTTTGGCTGATGAGAATATTGATTTGGTATATTCTTTTACTAAGGAAAATAATGATTATAATGAGCTTTTTAAAGCTAATGTTATAATAGATTTTTCTACTCCCGCTGCTAGTGTTGAGTTACTTGAAAAAGCTAGCTTATTAGATAATCCACCAGCTTTAGTTGTTGGAACTACTGGGCTTAAAGATGAATATTTTAAAAAAGCTAAAACTTATAAAGGTAAGTTTTTTTGGGCTTCTAATACTTCATTGGGTGTTGCAATATTAAATGAACTTACGAAAATTGCTGCACTTGCTTTAAAAGAATTTGATATAGAAATTTATGAAAAACATCATAAACATAAAGTTGATGCTCCTAGTGGAACAGCTCTAACATTAGCAAAAAATGCACTTGAAGCTAGAAATAAAGCTTTAAATAAAGAGCATAAGATTTGCTTTAACAGAGAAGGCAAAAGAGAAGATAACGAAATAGGTTTAGTAAGCCTTAGAGGTGGAAGCGTTGCAGGGTATCATAGTGTTGGGTTTTATGGAGATGATGAAAGTATAGAATTAATTCATAATGCAAATTCTAGAGTAATATTTGCTAAAGGTGCTATTAATGTAGCAAAATGGCTTATTACTAAAGAGAATAAAAATTATTCTATGAGTGATTTTGTAGGTGAATTATTAAATAAGTAAATTATAAAAACATATTTTATTTTTAAGATTGCTTATAAAATTTGCAATTAGTATTGCTTAATAACGAATAAAAATAATACCCTTAAACAATACAGGTTTAAAATTTATAATCGTTATTTGAGCTTAATTTTTACAATATAAGTGATTTATAAAAAGGGCTTTTGCTTTATAAAATGTTTTTAAAATCCTTAAAATGTAATTTAATAATTTTTGTAAAATCTGCTAAGTTGATTTTTAAAATTAATTGATTTGCAAAAGTTGATAGAATTGTTTATTAAAACAAATATTAAATTTTTAATAGAATTTTAACTGATATATTTTACAACTTCATAAGATAAATTAGTATTTAAATTTATGGATTGTATTTGCTTTAAAATATTGATAAAGTTTTTTATTGCAAGATAATTGTCGTTGTAAAATAAACTTGTTTTTATATTCTTTTATATTCATAAATTTATATATCAAACTAGAAATAAACTTATAATTCAAAGAATTTAATAGGCGTATTTTTCTTGGTTTATTATGAAACCTTTATCTAATTATATGTTAGTGTGATATTTAGAAATTACGATTTCTCGTAATTTCTTAGTTTTAATGTAAATCTTTATTTAGTTTAATTGCTTTTTTATTAAAGCCTACTTGAAGTTTTCCATTAGTTGAGTTTAGTCTAAAGTGTAGGGCATTTAATCCTGATAATTCTTTAGCTTTATAAACATTTTTATCAAAATTAAAATTAGGATTTGCATTCTTAAGTCCATCGCACAATAATAATTCAACCTTGCTTCCACCTAAAATCGCAATACCTGCATCAATTACACAATCATCTCCTAAAACTATTCCTGTAACACTATTTGCTCCTAATAAACATCTTTTACCAACACTAATTGGTGTGCCATCAGTCCCGCTTAATACTCCTAAAATACTTGCACCACCGCCAACATCACTACCTTCGCCTACTATTGCAGAGCTTGAAATTCTACCTTCGCACATTACCGAACCTAGAGTTCCTGCGTTAAAATTCACATAACTTGCACCTGGCATAATCGTTGTTCCATTAGCTAAATGTGCTCCTAATCTAACCTTAGAAGTATCTAAAATCCTTGTATTATCAGCTGGGATTATTGTTTGTAAATATCTTGGGAATTTATCTACAAAATCAATTTCAGGATAAGTTTTGCTAAATTTTAATTCAGCTTCAAATTCTCTTAAATATTCTAATTCATAAGGTTTTGAATTGCTCCAAGCAAGATTTTTTAATAGTCCAAAAGCTCCATTTAGATTAATCTCTCTTGGTTTTACGAATTGTCTTGATAATAAATGTAGTTTTAAATAAACACTAGCAATACTTTTAGGTGCTTCATCGCTATTTAGTGCAACTAGGAAAAATCTTTCATTTTTTATATTTTTTAAAGCTGCTTTTAGACTTATTATATTTTCGTGTCTTTTGCCATCGTTTTCAAAGCATTCAAAATGTTTTAAGATATTTTTGATTTGCTCTTCTTTAAGCTCGATACAAAACTCACTTTCATTTTTGTAATTATTTAGTGCTAATTCTTTAAAATACACAGCAAAAGTGCCGAAATTTTGCATATAATTTACATTTGCAAAATCAATATAAATTAATTCTTTGCTTTTTTGTCCGAAATACCCAACTCCTAAAGCAAAAGCAAGTGGTTTAAAAAAGTCTTTTTCGCTTTGAACTTTTTCACAAAATTCATTAAAATTATTCATAAAATCTCCTTAAATCATATAACTTGTTTGATATAAAGTAATTAGCTCTTTATAAAGGTCTTCATCACTTCGTTTTTCTATAATACCATTACTTGGAAATAATCCATCATAAATCATTTGAACATTTTTAAATCTATTAGGGTGCAAATGTGCTAATAGCTTTGCTGATATTTCTTTTCTTACTAAAACGGTTGGCGGGATTAGCCCTGAATGAAGCATTTCTCTAATCATTGATGAACGATATTTTATGTGATGATGAGCTCCGTGTGGGCATGATTTTGTGCTTACCATTACATTGCATTTATTACAAAATACAAATTCAGGTAAAACTATTAGCTCTAAGCCTGTTTTTTTAGATAATTCATCTATGGCTGTATGAGCTAAATTATTATCATAAAACAATCCTAAACCTTGATGATTTTGTCCTATTACTAGCTTATTTGCACCAAATGAACTTGCCAATAAACATTCGTAATTTGGGTCAAGGTAAGGACTAAATAAATCTATGTTTTTTAAATACACAGGGAAAATTCTCTCAAGTGGTAAAAAGTTTTTCGCATAGTATTCAAAGCATTCTTTTTTTGCTTGAAAATTTAAAGAATTTGTATCATATCCTTCAACTACGAAAATTATCACTAAATCAGCCTTATCAATAGTCCATCTTAGCATTCTTTCGTGTGCTCTTGTAATTGGGTCGGCATTTAGGATTAGGGCTGTTATTTTCTTGGCATTATTTTTTTTGATTTTATTATTTAGAGCAGTTTTTACTTTTTTAAATTCATTATTAAAAATCTCAACCTTTCCTGCTATGCAAGGATTTAATTCTTTATCTAATTTGCAAGTATTTGCACTAAATATATTTGTATATGCTTTATCATTATCAAAAGTAGTTGCTTGAGTGATTTTTCCTACTTTTTTATCATTTAATATTAATGTAATTTCATTGTTAAATTGATAGTTTTTAATATTATCATTTAATTCATAATTAGGAGAAAAAGCTAAAGTACAGGCTGATATATTTTTATCAATTGTGGCGGAATTAAATTCTTTAAAAACTTCTTCTTTATTTGGTAAATATCCATTGGTATTAAAAGAATTAATTTCAATTAAACTTAATATACTTAATTCTTTTTCAGTAATTTTTATTTCTTTTATTTTATTTTTTATTGATTCCATATTTTCTCCTTTTTTCCCAAAGTGATTTTCTGCTTAATCCTAATTTTTTACTAAGTTCTGTATCAGAATAGCTTTTTTGCCAATTAATTATCATATTTTTTATGTAATCATCAATTGTTAGAATTTCTCCTAATGCTAGTGTATTTGAATTGTCTTCTAGCTTAATTATATTAAAGCCTTCAATATCGGCATTTCCATTAGTGTGAAATATAAAATTTTGCCCTTTACTAAGCTTGATAATTTGCTCTAATTTAGAGCCTTTTAAAACTTGAAAATTTGTAAAATATCTAATATCTCTATCTCCTACTAATAAATTATTTAGATTAAATGAGCTACTTAAATCAGTAAAATGAATATTTACATTATGAGAAAATACATAATTAAAAACATAGCTATCTGCTAAGATTTGCTTATTTGTTTTTATTAGTGTTGGAAATACTAATCTTTTTGCTGTATGAAATTTTGAATCAATAACTGATTTTATATAGCTACTTAGTGCGGTATTTTGAGCTTTTAGCTTGTTGTAGCCATAAAAATAGTTTATTTTTCTAATAAGTTCTTCTATCATAAAAGGTTTTTGTATGTAATCATACGCTCCAGCTTCAATAGGCATACTAACTGTATCACTACTCACATAAGAAACTAACAATAATATAACGCTATTTTTATGATTTTGAATAACCTTTAAAAAATTATCTATATTAGTAGATAGCAAAATAACATCATAATATTTGTTTTTTATATCTTTAAAATCATTTGCAACTTCACAAATATATCCAGCATCATTTAGCTTTAAAGCCATACTTTGAGCTAAGTAAATCTCATTTTCAACTATTAATATTCTCATACTCGCTCCAATCAAATAATTTCATATTAACAACTACGCTTACGCTTATACCTTCGCATCGCCCAACAAAACCTAGTTTTTCTGTTGTAGTAGCTTTTATATTAATATTGCTTGTTTTTAGGGTAGTGATTAAATTTTTTAGCATTTCTTGTTTATGTTTT
The DNA here is from genome assembly GCF_020138145.1 of Campylobacter sp. RM9334. Lineage (NCBI taxonomy): Bacteria > Pseudomonadati > Campylobacterota > Epsilonproteobacteria > Campylobacterales > Campylobacteraceae > Campylobacter > Campylobacter sp. RM9334. The sequence goes on along the minus strand of NZ_JACGAX010000014.1, from coordinate 10,356 downwards.
AAGAGTTTTGGTTTTTCAGCACATATTGTAATATCAGCATTAATTAGCTCGTATCCATAAGATTTGCATTTATCATAAGCAAGTTTTAATAGTTGCATAGAATTTGCGTTATGATAATTATCATCATCAGGGCTAAAAGCAGCCCCAATATCTCCTAAGCCACAAGCTCCAAATAAAGCATCAGTAAATGCGTGAGCTAATACATCTCCATCAGAGTGTGCTTTTAGAGCATATTCTTTTCCTAGTCTTACACCTGCTAAGATTAATTCTTCATTTTTATTATCTTCATCTAATTTATGCCCTACATTAGAGTGGCAAAACTCATGAACATCGTATCCATATCCAACAAAAATATCTTTACTTGGCTTTGCTAGATTGAGTAATTTTAATTTTTGCAAGTCATTTTTTGTAGTTATTTTAAAGCTTAATTCATCTCCATTTATAGCTTTTATTGTTCCGTTATTTGCTAATATTGCCGAGCTTTCATCTGTAAAATTTTTTAAATTCGCAGATTTTAAAGCAGAGCTTTTGCTAAGTTGTGGGGTTTGAACCAATCTTAGTTCATTTCTATTTAAATAGCATTGTTTTTCTTCATTATAAATTGTATCAACAATTTTAATAGCTGGAAAAACGCAATCATAATTTTTAGCATTTAATATAAGTTCGTTTAACACATTAGGATTTATAAAAGCTCTTGCTACATCAGTAATTAAAACATATTGAGAATTTACTTTTTCTAAAGCATTTTCAATACTTTCAAATCTTTCTTTACCGCCTTTAACATAAATATAATTTGGCTCTTTAACTTCATAAAAACAAGGCTCATCACAAACAATTATTATTTTTGAAAACTTATATAATTTCTCAAATTCTTTTGCTAAATATAGCCATAATGGGGATTTATTTATATATAAATTTTGCTTTTTACAAGGTAAATTAAACCTAGTAGAATTACCTGCAGCTAATAAAATAAGCGTTATATCCAACATAATTATCCTTAAAATTATGATTTTGAGTAAGTTTTTAACATAATTTTATTTAAATCTTATCTAAAATGTAACATTTTTATAAATTAAATTAAAAATTGTTACATTCCGTAACAAGTTATAAAGATACTATGATTTTTTTAGCGGGAATTTGAAATTGAATTACATCATTTATTGAGTAATTTTTACATAATTTATTTTTTTTACCAATTGCTTTGATGATTTGATTATTGAAATTTAATGTAAAATAAATTAGCTCATCTTTAATATCTATATTTTGAATAATTGCATTAAAGCTATTTTCTTTATTATTTTCTAATTCTATAAAATTAATTTTTGTTATTAATATAACTTCATCAAATAATTTTAGATTTAATTCAGTAAGAGCAGCTACTGAAATATTTGCTTTTATTAAGTCATCACCGCATTTGCAAGTTAGATTTATATAATTTTTCTCATTTTTAATCTCAACTATTTTAGCCTTAATTTTATTTTGAGCTGATAGTTTATAGGTAAAATCATCATTGAGTTTGGCTTTAAATTTGCAAAACTCTTCATATTTTTTTAATATATCTTCACTAAAAGCACTTAATTTACTTCCTTCTTTTCTTGAAGTATTTGAAAATAGATTATACTCACTAGCTTTGCTTATTTCATCAAGACTATCCCAAGCATTTTTATAAGAAATATTTAAATTCTTAGCAGCTTTGCTAATGCTTTTGTCTGTTTTAATTTGTTGTAAAAGCAATATATGTTTTTTTGTAATTTTTACATTATCATTTAAAATAAATTCAATTTCTAGATTAATTTTCATAGTTTGTTCTTAATATTTTTTTGTTATTATTTGCCAAAAATACTAAATATGGAGTAATTTTGTGATAAAAAAATTATTTTTTATCCTTTCTTTGATTACACTAGTAGTTGCGAACGAAATTGATGATTTTGAAGCAGAATTTAATCAAGTAGAAAGAGTAGATAAATTTTATAATTACAATAAAGCTGTTACTAGTTTTAATTATGCAGTTTATAATATGAGTTTAAGACCACTTAGCAATATTTACAATACTATCACTCCTCCAATAGTTAAAAAAGGTGTTAATAATTTTTTCCACAATTTAGGGTCTCCGCTTAGATTTATTACTTTATACTTGAGTGGAGAATTTAAATCAGGAACTGCTGAATTAGGAGCATTTTTAGGTAATACCACATTGGGTTTAGGTGGTATTTTAAGACCTTTTAAATATGAAAAAGAAAGTGATTTTGGCTTGATGCTTGCTAGATGGGGTGTTCCACCAGGAGAGCATATTGTTTTACCATTTTTAGGACCTTCAAATGTAAGAGATGCTTTGGCTTTGCCGTTTGATTATGCTTTAAAGCCTAATTTTTATTTAACTAATAATGCTAGTATTAGCGTTTCTACTTTTGGGCTGATTGATAAAACAAGTAGTAATTCTGCTTTAATTAATGAAGCTTATAAAAGTATAAATCCTTATGTAACAATAAGGGATTTTTATGAAAAAAACCGAAAGGAATTAGAATGAAAAAATTATTAATAATAGCTTTAAGCTTAGCAAGTTTATATGCTTACAAAATTGATACTTTTAAAGATGACATTGTTTTAGATGTTGCAAAAATACAAGATATCTTTAAAGGTGATGGCAACGATAAATCACAAGATTTATTTAATTTATTAAAAGATGATTTAGATATTGAATTAATGACAAAATTAGTTCTTTCAAAAAACGCTAATGAGTTAAGCGCTGAAAAATTAGCAGAATTTCAAAATATTTTTATAGAAAGACTTAAAAAAGATTTTTCATCTAAAATTGATTTGGTTAAAGGCAGTAGCCTTGAATTAACAAGCACTAATATAGATGATAAAAGATGTCAGGCAAATATGAAAGTTGAGTATGAAGAACAAGTTAAAGAAATGATATTTAAGTTTAGAATTATCAATAACGAATGTAAGTTATATGATATTGATATTTTAAATACAAGTTTAATAGCTAGTTATAGAGCTCAGTTTTTAGATATTATAAAACAGAGTGGAATTAATGGCTTATTTGAAAAGCTTAAATGAATAAAATAATTAATTTTCTTCTTGTAAATTCTAAAAAAGTTTTTATGATAACTCTTTTACTTTGTTTAGGGTTATCATATTATTCTACTAAGATAGAAGTTGAAGCAAAATCAACTAGCTTTTTCTTAGAAGATGATAAGGATTTACAACTATTTAATGAAAGTATAAAAACTTTTGGTTCTCAAGATTTTTTAGTATTAGCCTATAAAAGCCAAGGCGATGTCTTTAGTATTGAAAGTATTGAAAAACTTCAAAATATAGAGAAAAAACTATTAAAAATAGATGGTGTTAAATCAGTTCTTAGTATTTTAAATGCTCCATTATTTTTAAGTGATGGAAAAAGTATAAATGAAGGAGCTAATTTATTAAAAGCTAAAGATGAAATAAGTAAAAATAAATTTTATTTAAAGAATTTAATTAGCAAAGATTATTCGGTTGTTGATTTTTTAATATATGCAAACAATCCAGATGATTTGATTGTTACATTAAAGCAATTTGCGCTTGATAATGATTTGATTTTAGGTGGGATGAGCGTTATTGCAAGTGATATGATTACTTATGTTAAATCTGATTTATATGTTTATGGAATAGGGTTGTTTGTATTATTATCAATTGCTATTTTTATATTTTTTAGAAGTTTGTATTTTGTATTTGTTTGTATGTTTATATGCTTAATTTCTCTTTTTAGCACGACGGGAATTTTGGCGATTTTGGGTTATAACATAACCGTTATTTCAAGTAATTATGTAGCATTGGTTTTAATTATTACAATTTCTGTTATAGTGCATTTATTATCTCATTTTTCAGAACTTATAAACTTTAATAAAAATACAGATAGATTAACACAAGTAAGACACACATTATTAGCTAAGGCAAAACCTAGCTTTTATGCTATTTTAACAACCGTAGTTGGTTTTTTAAGTCTTGTTTTTTCAGGAATAAAACCTATTAGTGAATTAGGCGTTATGATGAGCATTGGTATTAGTGTTAGTTTGCTTTTATGCTATTTATATTTGCCTTATTTGTTACTTGCAAAAAAAGATTTTAAAAATGTATATTTTGCTAAAGAGCCTAAGTTTTTATTATTTTGTGCAAATACTGCAATAAATCATAGAAAAATAGTATATTTTGTAAGCTTGATAATAGTTGTTTTTGCCATTGTTTCAATTCCAAAGCTTAGTGCTGAAAATAGTTTTGTGAATTATTTTAAAGATAGTAGTGATATTAAAAAAGGTTTATTATTAATTGATGAAAAATTAGGCGGAACGCTTCCGTTAGATGTAATTGTTAAATTTAACGATGAAGACGATGAACAAGCTGATGAGTTTGCTGAATTTTTAGATAATAGTGATAAGTATTATTTAACACCATCAAAAGTAGAAATTCTAAAAAAAATTCATAATTTCTTAGAAAATCAAAATTATGTAGGCAGTGTTTTAAGCCTTTATTCGCTTTTAGATTTTGCAAAATCTATGAATAATGGTAAAGATATTGATGGCTTTTTGCTAAATATATTGCAAAATAACCTTGAAGAAAGCACTAAAAAGCAAATTATTTATCCATATTACAACGAAAAATCAAAAGAATTTAGAATAGCAATTAGAATGGTTGATAGTGATAAAACTTTAAAAAGAGCTAAATTTTTAAAAGATTTAAATGATAATTTAAGAGAACTTACAAAAAATGATAATATAAATATTCAAGTAAGTGGAGTTATGGTGCTTTATAACAATATGCTAAGCTCACTTATAAGTTCTCAAGTAGATACTCTTAATTTTGTTATACTTAGCTTATTTGCATTATTTTTAATAATTTTTAGAAATATAAGATTTAGTATTATTGGAATAATTGCTAATTTAATTCCTATTTCATTATTGTTTGCGATTATTGCTTTTAGCGGGCTAAGCCTTGATTTAATGAGTATTACAATTGCTGCAATTTCTATTGGAATTGGAGTTGATGATATAATACATTATGTGCATAGGTTTAAAGAAGAAATCAAAAAAAGGAATTTAAATGATGCTATTAGGGCAAGTCATCAAAGTATTGGTTCAGCACTTTACTATACAACTTGCACTATTGTTTTAGGATTTTGTCTTATGATGAGCTCTAATTTTACACCTACTATTTATTTTGGATTACTGACTGTTTTAGTTATGATTTTATTATTATGCGGTTCTTTGTTTTTATTGCCATCACTTATAATTAGTTTATATTTTAAGGGTTATTTTAAAAACGAATTATCAAAGAAGGATTTAAGTGCTTAAGTTTAATAATATAATTTGGCTTTTAAGAAAAAATTTTTTTATTACTTTTATTTTGCTTGTATTGGTTTTGTTTTTTAGTTTTTATGTGAATTTTACAACCGTCAATGATAAGCTAATTAACAATAATAAATTGATTTCTCATAGTATTCAAAATGCTATAAAACAGCATAAAATTAGACTAGATTTATATTCAAAAGCACTTGAGATGGATCCTGATTTAAAGAGTTTGGATTTAAATACATTTTCAGCATTTTATTATCTTAACGAAGATGGAGAAGTCTTAGATAAATTTAGTAGTGATGAGGTTGACCCTTTAAAAAAATTCATAGAAATTAATACTAGAAATTTAGTAGATAAGACTACTTATATTAGTGAATTAATAACCACAAAAGATTTACAAAGTAGCATATATTTTGCAAAAAAATTAGAGAATAATAAAAATACATTTTTGGTTGCAAAGCTTGATTTAAAAGAACTTTTAAAAAGTGTGAATAAATTTAATACAGATTATATATTAGTAGATTCTTTTGGTAATGTTTTGTATTCAAGTAATCAATCAAAATTAGATTTATCTGTCAATGTAAATGAGTTTAGTTACTATTGGTATTTATCTGGAATTTATCAAACAGCAAGTAATTCTGATAATATTATTAAAGAAGTAGAATATAGTGGCTTTAATGTAAGAAGCTTTATATCTGTAAGTGAGTATTTTAATTATTATTTTATATTGAGTGCATTTTTACTAATAATATTAGTTATGTATTTTTGGAATGCTTATCTTGATTCTATGTTGGTTGAAAATGGTTTAGTTAAGCAAGTAAGATATTGTTATGATTTACAAGGAGCTAGCGATATTGATGAGTTTCAAAATTTTGAGCTAATAGAAGGCTCTGATTTAGAAGACTTGCAAAAACAAACGGCATTTTCGGTTCTTGAATATAAAGATATTAAAAAAGAATATAGAGAATTAGAACAAAGACTTAGCTCTATGTTTAGTAAAAGCACAATTCCTATGCTAATGATTGATGCTTTTACGGCTAAGATTTTTAAAGCAAATCAATCAGCACTTGATTTTTATAATCAAAAAATTACAGGTATGTCTAAAATGAATTTGTATATGCTTGGTAAAAAAGAGCAAAGAGATACCATTATAGACCCGATAAATTTTGCAAACAATATGCAAAATTCTATTAAAAATCAAGGATTTTATATACAAACTGAACACTATGTGAATGGAGAAGACTTTAAAGAAGTTAAAATATATCCATTCGTTATGAGATCGGAGAGATTTTGCTATGATATTTTGATGATTTTAGATACTAATATGGTTAGTAAAAGTTATGAAAATATTAAATCTCAATATGAAGCTTTAGAAAAAAGTTTCATTATTACTATGAATTTTACCCTTAAAGGTGGTAAGTTAAAAATAAGAAGTTGTAGTAAAAATATAGATAGAATTTTAGGTTATACAGCTTTAAGTTATACTTATTTTAAAGAGCTTTTACATAAAAGTAGCTATCCTGCTTATATTGAATTTTTATTAAAATTAAAAAATCTTAAAGATAATAGTTTTACAAATTATTCTAAAGTAATTGAACAAAATTTATATTTAAGACAAAATAATGGTAGATATGCAGAATTTAAAGTTAGCTTTAATATTTCAAGAGATTATAATTATGATAGTAAACAAGCTAGGTTTTTAAATATAACAGCTCATCTTGCTTTATTAAAACAAGATATATTAGAAGATGAAATAAAAGAACCTATATCTTTTAGTGATATTTATAAACAAAGTAATTCTATCATAGGTATATTTGATAAAGAATTTAAATGTATTAGTGCTAATAAAGAACTAAGAAATTTATTAAATACTCAAAATGTACCTAAGATATATTTAAAAGACTTGTTAGCAAAAGAACAAGATAAAATTATTGCAAATATATTAGATGGCAAAACTTGTTCTATTAAGGATATTGTTTATTTAAAAGACTTTAATAATATATTGCATCCTAATAAATTAAGCTATGTTGTAACTAAGAATTCTTTAGGTGAGAATTTATATTGTTTAATTTTTAGACAAGAATATGACCCAGCAGAATTGGATAATTTTGTTGTATTTTGCAAAAATAGAATTGTAAATAATGAGAATTTAGATATTTTGTATTGCGAATATTACTATAAAGTAATTGGCAATAGAATTAACAATAATGAATCTTTTGATAATTTAGATTTTGATAAATTCTTAAATAATATTAGAAATTTTGATTTTACTAATGAAGAATTGGCTATTAAAGCAGATTATATGAGTAGATTAGTATCTTTAGTGAAAGAAAAAAATAGAGATAAAATTATGCAAATGTATGAAAACGGAAATAATATTTTTATAGGAGATATATATGAGCAAAGCTGACATATTAGTAGGTATTCAGTGGGGAGATGAAGGTAAAGGCAAAGTTGTAGATAAATTATGCGCTAACTATGATTTTGTATGTAGGAGTGCAGGAGGACACAACGCAGGTCATACTATTTGGGTTGATGGAGTTCGTTATGCTTTACATTTATTACCTAGTGGTATTTTGCATCATCGTTGCAAAAATGTAATAGGAAACGGGGTTGTATTAAATCCTGAAGTTTTGATTACAGAAATGGCTCAATTTGATAATTTAGAAGGTAGATTATTTATTAGTGATAGAGCTCATCTTAATTTAAGCTATCATGCACAAATTGATATTGCTAAAGAAAAATTTAAAGGTGATAATGCAATAGGAACGACTGGTAAAGGGATAGGACCTTGCTACGCTGATAAGATTTCAAGAAGTGGGCATAGAGTAAGTGAGTTGCTTGAACCTGAAAAACTTTGTAATGCAATTTTGAAAGATTTTGTGATAAATAAACCATATTTTGATACTTTAGGTGTAAATGCTCCTGATGCAAATGAGCTTTTAGCTAATCTTAAAAGATATAAAGAAATGTTAGCACCATTTATTTGTGATACTACAAGACTTATATGGAAAGCTTTAGATGAAGATAAAAAAGTCTTGTTAGAGGGTGCTCAAGGTAGTTTATTAGATATTGACCACGGAACTTATCCTTATGTAACTAGTTCAACAACTATTGCTGCAGGAGCTTTAAGCGGTTTAGGATTAAGCCCTTATGAAGCAGGCAAATCAATAGGAATAGTAAAAGCTTATACTACAAGAGTTGGACACGGACCTTTCCCTACAGAAGATAAAACAGAGCAGGGCGAAAGAATAGGCGAAATAGGAAAAGAAATAGGTGTTAGCACAGGTAGAAAAAGACGCTGCGGATGGTTTGATGCAGTAGCTGTAAGATATACTGCTAGATTAAACGGGCTTAGCGAACTTGCTTTAATGAAATTAGATGTTTTAGAAAATTTTGATAGCATTAAAATTTGTAAAGCATATGAATATAAGGGCGAAATAATTGATTATGTTCCAGCTGATTTAGAAAATGTAAAACCAATTTATGAAAGTGTTGATGGCTTTGGTAAAATTTATGGAATTAGAAGATACGATGATTTACCTGTAAATGCGAAAAAATATATCTCAAAAATTGAAGAATTAGTTGGTGTAAAAATAAAAATGATTTCTACTTCTCCTGAGCGTGAAGATACAATCATTTTATGAAATTTAAACAAATATTAAGTGTAAAAAAGCAAGCTTTACAAAATGCAGAGCTTGCTTTAAATAAAGCAAAACTTAAAAAAACTGCAATTGAACAAGAATTTGAATTAGTAAAAAAAGAATTAGACACATATCCAGAACCAAAAACTATACTTGAAATAAAATTAGCAAATGAAGCGATTTTTTTTAATTTAAATAAACAAAAAGAATTACTAGAAAAAATTAGTTTATGTGAAAAAGAGATAGTACATTTTACTCATTTGTATAAAAAAGCTTCGCTAGATTATGAGAAAATAAAATACTTACACGATGAAGAAATTAAAAAAAAGAAAAAAGAATTTGAAAAAAAACAAGCATTAGAGTTAGATGAGATTGCAACAATGAGATTTTTTGCAGCTAATCAAGATATAAATTAAGTTTAAGGTTTTTAGTAAGATATTTTATAAATTATTAAAAAAGGCTGTAAATCAAAAATAGCTTTATTTTAGATATACAACCGATATTCAAAAGAATATAATTAAAGCCATTGTTAATAATAAAGATAAGTATAGTAATATTTTTTTATTCTTACTACACGGAAGAAGAAAAAACGAAGTATTAAGCCTTAAGTGGAAAGATATAGATTTTAAAAACGAAAGCTATATAATACGCTCCGAAAATTGTAAAATCTCTAAAACTATGGAATATTCATTAACACCACTTTTAAAAGATAGATTAAAACTACATTTTGAATGGACTTTTTTCAATTCCGAAGAAGATTTCGTTTTTACAAACCCAGATACGGCAAATAAATATATAGATTTACGCAGAGCTTGGAATAACTTTTTAAATAAAAACAATCTACCAAAAATGAGACTTCACGACATAAGGCATTTAATAGGAACTTATGCTATTAATCATTTAGGACTTAGTATGGAAAGCGTAATGCTTACCTTAGGACATTCAAACATTACAACTACATACGGCTACTTAACACGCAATAAAAACCTTTCAAAAATGGTAATTAATAGCATTTTAGAAAGCGTTATAACTCCTTTAAATAACAATAATTAATTTTTACTAATTTATGCTTTATGCTTTGTGGGGGTATGGGGGAAACCCCCATAAAGGCTTAAAGTGTGTTCCACTTTAAGCCGTAGCATAAAAACGCTAAAGCGTTTTTACCCTAGTTAATGCGTTAGCATTAACACCACAAACGCATAAAAATGCCTTTTATTTCAAAAATCTACTAAAAACAATATTTACTTTATTATTAGCCCTTTAACGATTTAAAGCACCATTAAACGCATTTAAAGGCTATATCTTTAAGTTTATTAAATCTAAAGCTAAATAATCTAAGAGAGAATAAAAAGGGCGTGAGTTATGGCGGGGGGGGGGGG
>NZ_JACGAX010000013.1:0-53823 GCF_020138145.1 Campylobacter sp. RM9334 | reverse complement strand
GTGTAAAAATATTAATCATTATTGTATTCATACGAAAATCTCTTCTAAGCGAGCCTTTGTATATGCTTTTTTCAACTTTTACACGAAAATCCGTATGTAAATTGCCTGTTTTTTTCTCTGTTCTTGCAAGTGCTAAATCATAATTTGCTTTTTTATATACAAAAAAACTTTTGCCTACACCTAAAGCGTTTAATTCTTTAGCAACCTGCTCCATTTTACTAGGACTTACATCATAAATCTCTATATCATAATCATTTGTATTATTACTTAGATAAATATCTCTAACACAACCACCCACAAAATAAGCTCTTTTTGTGTATTTTGATAAAATTGATTGTATTGTTAAAAAAGTCTCATCATCCCAAGGAAGCATTAATTTTTTAAACGCTCTTCAATACTTGCTAGTAAAAATTCAATAAAAGATATTGTTATTTCTAATCTTTTTTGTAAATCTTCTTCATTTTGCTTGGTGTTTAAAGCTTCAAAAAGAACTAAAATTCTTTCTTTAATTTTCAATAAATATTGCTTTTCATAAGTTGATAGCATAGCTGTGCTAGTAGTTTCTTTAGCTCTTTGAATATCTTCAATCTTAGCTATTATCTCTTCTTCGCTACTGATTTCATTTACTGCTTTTACTTCATTTATTTGCTCTTCTTCAGTTTTTTCATATTCTTTTTTAATCTCTTCTGCTGCTACTTGAGATAATCTATCAATCATTTGTGATAATTCTTCATTATTCATATATTTATTAGCCACCTTTTAAACTCATTATATTCTTGTTCGCTTTTAGCATTCATAAAAAAATCATACATTAATAAATTAAGTTCAAGTTTATGCACCTTAGCACCACTTAATCTATAAATACCTTCTTTAGCTGCTTGATTGTTTTTATCACGCTTTAAAATATTTTTATATATTTCAAGGGCTTCTTCTCTTAGCCCTTGTTCTTCATAAATCTTTGCTGCGGTAATTGTTTGCATTAGCAATACTTCGCTACTAATTCGCCCATTTCTTGGGTATTTAATTTAATTTTTGCATTAGCTAAATCAGCACATCCATAGCCTTCGCTTATTACTCTTTTTACTGCGTTTTCTATTTTTGATGCTGATACTTCATCGTTTAATGCAAATCTTAGCATCATAGCAGCACTCAAAATTGTAGCAATTGGATTTGCTATGCCTTGACCAGCAATATCAGGAGCACTTCCGTGAATTGGCTCATAAAGTCCAACTTTTCCACCTATACTAGCACTTGCAAGTAGTCCGATTGAGCCAACTACCATACTAGCTTCATCGCTTAAAATATCTCCGAATAAATTCTCTGTTAAAATCACATCAAATTGCTTTGGATTTTTAATAAGTTGCATAGCAGCATTATCTACATACATATAGCTTAATTCAACTTCAGGATAATTTACAGCCAACTCATCGCAAACTTCTCTCCATAAAGCTGAAGTTTCAAGCACATTAGCCTTATCTACCATACATAATTTTTTGCGGCGTTTCATTGCACTTTCAAAACCAATTTTTGCAATTCTAATTATCTCATCACGAGTATAAACCATTGTATTATAAGCTCTATCTTCTAGTTTTTCTCTAGGTTGTCCAAAATAAATTCCACCCGTTAATTCTCTTACTACAAGTAAATCAACGCCTTTTACAACACTAGCTTTAATAGTGCTAAGCTCTTCAAGTCCATCATATACAAAAGCAGGACGAAGATTTGCAAATACTCCTAAAGCTTTTCTAAGTGCTAATAATCCACTCTCAGGTCTTAAATGGCGTTCTAGCTTATCCCATTTTTCTCCACCAATTGCACCAAATAAAACTGCATTAGAATTTAATGCTACATCAATAGTTTCTTGTGGTAAAGGAACTCCAACCTCATCAATCGCAGCCCCACCCATTAAGCATTCAGTATATTCTAAATCAGGGCGAACTACTTTTAAAACTCTTATAGCTTCATTGATTATTTCAGGGCCTATTCCATCGCCTTTAATTACACAAATTTTATTCATTTTGCAACCTTACTAGCGTATTCAATCAAACCACCCGCATTTAATAATTCTTGCATAAATACAGGGATTGGATTTATTTTATAGCTTTCGTTTTTTGTGATATTTTTAATAATTCCATTTGTAATATCTATATCTAATTCATCATTTTCTGCAATTTTATCAGTATCGTTACACTCTAATATTAAAAGCCCAGTATTATATGCGTTTCTATAAAAAATTCTCGCATAAGTTTTTGCGATTACACATTTAATATTTGCAGCTTTAATAGCAATTGGTGCGTGCTCACGACTAGAACCACAGCCAAAATTCTCTCCTGCAACTATGCAATCATTTTCTTTAATTTCTTTAAAAAATCCAGGTCTAGCATCTTCCATAACATAACTAGCTAATACTTTTTCATCACTTGTATTTAAATATCTTGCGGCTATGATTAAATCTGTATCTATATTATCGCCAAACTTAAAAACTCTCATTAAAGCTCCTTAAAAATTATAATTAATACCCAACATAAACTTATTAGCAAAATAATCTTTAGCATAATTTAACTTATAATTTATCCCAAGATTAAGCCTATCGTTAAAAGAATAACCTAAACCTAAATTAATATTAGTTAATAGTTTTTTTGAAAAACCATTACTAATATCAATGCTATTTTGATAGCTTATATTTTTTGCCTTTAATAAATAATGTTTGTAAAAATTATATTCTAAATCAACACTAGCTAACAAGTTTAAATAATTTAAATTTTTCTTATACTCAAGTCCTATATTTGAATAAGTAAAAAACTTTTTAAAGCTATTAACACTTACGCTAAAATCATTACCTAATTCATTAAAAGAATTTTGTTTATAAAAAATACCATTTAAAGCGACAAAAGGATAAAAATCATTCAATTTATAAGCAAATTTTAAAGTATATGCTAAAGAATTATCATAAAATTTCGCATAATTGCCAAATCTTTCTGTCTTATTTAAAGTATTAATATAACTTAATTTATTATTGATATAAAAATCATCTAAATTAAAATTCGCATTAGCAATTAAGCCAAGAGTTCTTGCATTGTTTTTAAAATCATCATTATAAATATTTGAATTATTATAAACAAAACCTAAAGCGAATTTAAAATCATCTTTTATTAAAGCATTGCTAATTAAAGTCTCATTTGAGCTTTCTTTTAAATAATTAATTTTATTATATTTATAGCTTTGTTCTATATTAAAATCATCTTTTAAATCATTTGCTTGAATACTTTTAACCTTTGCAATATTCATTAAACTATTATCGTATAAATCATTAGCAAAAAGCTTATTTGTATTTTTTGCTAATTCGTCTTGGGTAGTATTTAAAATACTAGCATAAAACAAATCAGCTCTTCTTAAATTGTATTCAGCTTCGCTTAAATGCCCATCTAAATTAATATTATTATAAGCTAAATCATCGCTTGTTTTATCTCTTTTACCAACTTCGTATTCTAAATAATTATCAAGTTGATTAAACAATAATTGATAATTTTTGCTTGCAAAATCATTTAAATTATTAATTTTATTCAAATCAATTCTTTTAACCATAACGCTTACTTTATCATTAGTATAAATTGGCTCATTAATTTCTAAAAAGGTTACTAATGATTGCACTGATTTAAATCTATTTTCAATGCTTTTTGCCGTTAGAATATCTACATTTTGACCTTGAGTTATATTTGCACCTGATTTAACACCTACTAAATTAAATTCCCCGTCTAATTTAGCATTACCTAAAACTCTAAAACTCTCGCCTAAATTAGAATAAATCTTGCTATTTGCACCTAATTCAAGGCTACCTAAAGTTAAACCTTCGTTTATTAAAACACTATTATTTGTAATACCACTTGCAGTTGTATTGCTTACTCTTAAAACACCATTTGTATTTGTAAAATGTGCTTGATTTTTCTTACCAGTTAGCCACAATGTGCCGTTTTTAATCTCGCTATTACCTTTAAAAGTATTATCCCCACTTAATACTAAAGTCCCAATTCCATCTTTAATAAGACCAAAATCACCTTTAATATTATTTGAAAATACATATAAATTATCTAAATCCACATTAGCATAAAAGTCTTTTCTAAACTCAGCAACCCCATTCATAGCACGAGTAGGATTTAAAATCCCTACCCCAAAACGAGCCTTAATATCATCAGCATTATTTGTAGTGCTTGTAACCTTAAATGCGGTTGTAAATAAACTCTCTTTAATATTATCATTACTCATCCAAGGGTATTTTTCATAAATTAAAGCCGCCACACTAGCAGTTATTGGGGTGCTATAACTTGTGCCTTCAATTCCATTTATTTCAAAAGGAGCTGAAATACAATCATCCCAACCATTTTTCTTGCAAGTATTTCCGTGATGAAAAACTTCTTTAATTGCTCCATCATTATCTTGTATGTAAAAATGCTTACCATATTCATCTACTCTTGCAGCATTGGTTTTATATCCTAAAACAATTACCCAACCTTTTCTTAAAGGACTATCAAGTGGGATTGCGTGGGTTGTAAAAGGCTTATTAATATTATCAGTAATATTACCTGCTGCATTAAAAACTAAAGCATTATTTTTCATAATTGCTGTATAAAATATGCCTGTATTTGGACTTGAATAATCTAAATTACTATATTCATAAGATTGATTAAAAAACCTAACTCCACTATTTGATAAAGCATCAATTGTAGCGGCTAAATTAATATCATCGCCAATTTCACTTTTACTAATAGGATTTACTATATTTGCAAATTTAATCTCACTTGCAATTGTATTTGCAGTATTCATCACATTTTTGCCGTGTAAAATAGGACTATTATTGCTATCTTTTAAAAAAGAATTTGAATAGTTTTTACTTATAAAATTATCATCATCTATCCTATTTGCCAATGAATTCCATTTAGTGTGATTTGTCTTTTTATAATCAAAATACTTATTTACTAAGACATTTTTTAAATCATCAGTCCCCGAATCATTTACCCCAATAATTATTCCTTTTCCTAAAAAGCCTTGATTCCAATTAGGGCTAAATCCATAGCTAGTTTGATTATTATTTGACCTTGCAACTTCTTTGTTTGAATAGCCTGATGGATTATTTGCACTTTGAAAAGTAGCTAAATTTGTATCATAAAGCTTAGCAAAAACACTAATAGTAGCAGTATCAGTTTTAGTGTTTAACTTAGTGGCTATATTGGTTTTTTTAGGTATATTAATTACAGGCAAATTAGAATAATCCGAAATTATTTTGGCATTTTCAACTATATTTTGAAAATTCTCATTAGTTGATACTTTAGCTGTAGGTTTATGTGGCCTTGAAATAGAAGTATCTTGTGAAGATTTTATATTAGGAGTTTGAGTATTAGCTCCGCCACCGCCACCGCCACAAGCACTTAATAAAAATATAGAAGCAATTAATGATAGTTTAAAATTCATATAAAAATCCTAAATTAAATTTATTTGCAAAATAATTCTTAGCAAATGAATTATTATAATCAAAATTAAAATTAATTTTACTATTTAAACGATAAGATAAATTAATACCTAAATTAAATAAATATTGTTTATAAAAGCCATTTGATATTTTTAATTCATCAGAAAAATCATATTTAGCTAAAAAATAATAATCTTTATTGAAATTATATTCTAAATCAGCATAAGTTTTAAGATTTAGCTTTTTAAAAGCAAAATTAGAATTAATTCCTAAATTAGCATAATAAAAGTCTTTATTAAACTTATTAAACGATAAAGCTAATAGATTGCTATTTTCATTAAAGCTATCTTGAAAATACTTCAAATAATTTAACCTAAAATAAGGACTAATATTATTATTTAATCCTAATTCACTTGAGATTAAAAAGGCTTTATTTTTAAATTTTGAGCTTAAATCAAATCTATTTGCATTATTTTTAATATCAAAATACGAAATCAAATTCTTAGAATAATAATCATCTAAATCTATTTTATAACCTGCTAAAAAGCCTAAAGTTCTTGAATTGTTTTTAAAATTATCATTATAAATCCTAGCGTCATTATAAACAAAAGCAAGACCTAAATTATCAAAATTATTAGCTATTTTATATTCACTTGAACTTTCTTTTAAATCACTAATTTTATTGTAATTATAACTTACTCCGAAATTATCAAAATTTATTTTATTTAGTGATTTTATCCTTGCGATATTTAAAATTGAGTTTGTATAAATATCTTCTGCAAATAATAATTTCGTAGTAGATGCTAATTCATCTTTTGTTGTATTTATTATCGCATTTGCAATCATATTATATTTTAAAAACTCGCTTTCGCTTAAACCACCATTTAAATTCACTTCTTTATAATTTGCCTTATCCAATGGTAAATCAGGCTTTTTTGTTTCATAAAGCAATCTATCAAATTTTGAAAATAAACTTGTGTAATTTTTCTTAGCATAAGCATTTAATTCAGGTAAAGTATTTAAATCATCAATTTTATCTACCTTAATACTTAAATTATTTTTATCATATATTGGTTCGCTTAATTTCAAAAATGTAGAATTTGGTTTTATATTTTTAAACTCACCTTCAATACTTCCTGCTGTTAAGATATTTTCTCTTTCTTTATTTAAAGTATAGCCGTATTTAACCCCAACTACATTTAAATCCCCATTAAGTATAGCTTTATTAATTACATTAAATTTTTCGCCTATATTTGTATAAACTACGCTTGTATTAGCTAATTTTAGGTTATTAACTTCCATTCCTTCATTAACTAAAATTCCATTATTGGTTAAATTTGCAGCACTAGCATTACTCATTCTTAATATAGAATTATTAGTGATACTAGCTTTATTTGAATTACTAAGCCACAAAACACCTTTTTTAATACTTATATCTCCTGTAAAAGTGTTTTTTCCACTTAAAGCAAGAGTTCCAATCCCATCTTTAATAAGCCCTGCATTACCACTAATATCATTTGAGAATACATATAAATTATCTATATCTACATTAGCATTAAAATCATGCCTTAAACTTGCAACTCCATTCATTGCTTTTGCTGGATTTATAATGCCTTCTCCAAAATGAGCTTTAATATCACTTGCACTTGCTCCATAAACCTTATAAGCTGTTGTAAAAATACTCTCTTTAATATTATCATTACTCATCCAAGGATATTTTTCATAAATTAAAGCACCAAGAGTTAAAATAGCTGGGGCACTAAAGCTAGTTCCTGCATTATTATTTATTAAAAAAGGAGCTGCTATACAATCATCCCAACCATATTTTTTGCAAGTATTTCCTGCAGAATATACATATTTTTTAACCCCATTATCCATAATATAATAAATATTTTTGTAATCTTTTTTTGGTTTTTCATCATAATAACCAAGTGCAATTATCCAACCTTTTCTAAGTGGGCTATTAATAGGTAAAGCATGAGCTGAAAAATCTCCTGTTGTTTCCTCATTTCCCGCTGAACTAACTATAAGAGCATTATTTTGCATAATTGCTGGATAAAAATTCCCAACTAATTCTTCGCTTTTATTAATTTCGCCTATTTCTGCAAAAGAACGATTAAAAAACCTTATCCCACTATTTGATAAATAATCAATTGTAGCGGCAAGATTTATATCATCTCCTGAACTTAACTTATTTTTATATGCATCAAGTAAAGGTAAAGGCACATTAGCAAATCTTATATCCTTTGCTAAATGATTTGCTGTATTCATTACTAGCATTCCATGAGTTGCTTTTGCTTTTGTTTTTTCATTAATCAAAACAGAGCTTTTGTAAGTGTTAGCAGTAAAATTAGTATTTTTTAATCTATAATCTAGTGATTTCCAATGTTTTCTATCTACTTCTTTATATTCATAATGATTATTAAAAGCTAATTTGCTTAAATCACTTGTCCCTGTATCTAGGATAGCTAAGATTATTCCTGTTCCTAAAAAACCTTGATTCCAATTAGAGCTAAAGCCTATATTTGTAACATAGATTGATGAAGAATTTTGCGGTGTGAATTTTAAATAACTACTATTATATAAACTATCTTCTAAATTAAAATTAGCAGTAGGCAAATAATTTGTATAATCTTTATTAATTGTGCTTTGATTATTTGAATTATTTGGCTCTACACTAGCAGCACCACCGCCACCACCACAAGCACTCAAAAACAATAAACTAAGTAATAAAACACTATATCTCAATGTAAATTCCTAAAAAATAATTTCGTGTAAAACATAAAAAACACAAGTTGCTAAAATAATGCTAATAAAACCTTTTTTAAACATTATATGAGAGATTAAGGCAACAAGCCCAGCCACCAAATAATCACTTGCATAAGGTGGGTTTTCATAATCTAATCCTTTATATAAAAAACAAACTAAGATAACCATAATCAAAAGTGGCATATGTTTTTCAAGATACATTAAAAGCTCATTTGGTTTTTTTGTCCCAAAAAATATATAAGCTAAAGCCTTTAAAACAACAGCACTAAAACCAGCAATTAATAAAGCACTCATCGTATAAGACATAATTTCTTTCCTAAAATCAATATAAAAATTCCTGAAAAAATACAACTTAACATCATATATTGTTTATCTATGAAAAATAAACCTATAAGCCCAAGAGTTAAGGCTATGAAAAATACTTTATTTTCTTTATGTTTTATGTAAAGTTCGTAAGCTAAAACTATAAATAAAGCATTTAAAGAAAATCCTAAAGCACTATAATCAGCCTTAGCAAAACTTGCTATAAAATACCCTACAATACAACCAAAAATCCAATAAAAATGATTAAAAGTTAGAATTAATACGGCAGTTTTTTTATCATAATCTTTTGCACTAAGTAAGGCAAAACTCTCATCAGTTAAAGTAAAAATCGCATAGTATTTTATAAAGCCTAAATCTCTAAAATATTTTAAAGCTCCTAAAACATAGAAAAAATGTCTAAGATTTAGCAAACTTGAAGCTATTAAAATCTCTACTAAACTAGCACCCGAGCTAAGTAAAGATAATAATAAAAATTGCAATGACGCAGAAAAAACAAAAACAGCAGCCACAAAAACTTCAAAAAAACTAAAAGAATTTGAATAAGCAAGAATGCCAAATGCAATACCAATTACTATATAAGCAACAGCAACGGCAAAAGTATCAATTAAAGCTTGTTTTATCATTTTGTATACTTTTTGATATATTCATCTACATTGCTTACTTCTTGTTTTTTTATAACTTTTTCTTGTTTTACATTATTATCATCATCTTGAAAATATATGTAATCAATCCCAAAAAGTATTCCTATAAATATAATTAATGGTATTAAAAAAATCATTTTCTCTCCTAAATGTATGCTTATAAATAATAACAAATTTTTTTAAAAAAACAATTCAAAAATTTTAAAAAAATCCCCTTAAAATAGAACTTTTAAAAGGATTTATAATTTATTATTTAATTCATAAAACTTTTAAAAATAATTAATACTTTAATTATTTTTCATCAATCAATCTAGTAATTTCACTATCTTTTAAATCTTTTGCTAATTCGCTTAATTCTTTTTTGTTTTTAATACCTAAGGCTTTTAGATTTTCTAAACGAGAACTAATACTACCTTTACCATATAAATGAGTATCAATTTTTAAAAAACCATTTTCGCATTGTTTTTTTAATTTTTCATAATCTTCATAAAAACTAGCGTATTTATCATAAAATTTACCAAATTCATTAAAGACTTTTAAAGCGTTTTGATTTACTTCATAGTTTTTCCAGCCAAAATAAATCATTTTAAGTCCCATAAAAAGCGTAGTAGGACTTACTAAAAATATCTTTTTAGCTTCGGCTTTTTTAAAAATCTGCGAATCACTTTCTAAGGCTAAATCTAAAATATTTTGATAAGGCACAAATAAAATCACATATTCATTTGCAAAATCAACTGCTAATTCATAATCTTTTTTCGCAAGTTCATTTATCCTAGCGTTTAAATTATTTGCAATTTCATCTTTATAAACTTCTAAATTATCACTACTTGGTAAAGAAAACTTAGAATCAATAATAACGCATTTGTTAGGTTCAAAATACACAATCGCATCTGGTCTTTTTGTATTATTATCACTATCTTTAAAGCTTTCTTGCATAAAAAAATGCTCGTTCTCAATAAGCCCACTAGATAATAAACACTGCTTAAGCATAATCTCTCCAAAATCCCCGCGAGCCTTTTTATCACCTTTTAAAATATTAGCAAATTCATCAGCCTTTTTACCCAAATTCTGACTTGTTTCAAACATTGTTTTTATATTGTTTTCTATACTTGTATTTTGCTTTAATAAAGCTTTTTCATATTCGCTAATTTGCTCCTTTAAAGGGCTAAAAATCTTGTTTAAAAGCTCATTTGAATTATTTAATAATACTTTTGTGTTTTCTTCATAAATTAATTTTGAGCTTTTTTCATTTTGCTCTTTTAGGTTATTTTCTAAGGTTTTTAAAGTATTTTCATATTTTTCTTCTAAAGATTTTAAATTGTTTTCATACAATTTTACTTTTTCGTTTAAAGCTTCGTTTTTAGCATTTTCTAAATGGTATTTAGAAGATAAATTATCTAAAATATCTTTTGTATTTTTTAAGTTTTCGCACTCTTTTTCAAATTGCTCTTTAGTATTTTTAAGCTCTTCATTTAGCCTTGAAAGTTCTGTATTTAGAATTTCATTTTGATTACGCTTGTTTGCTATTTCAGCATTTATAAAATTATTCTCGTTTTTTAATTCTTTATAATCATTTTCAAGATTACTTATTTTTTCGCTTAAAGCCGAGTTTTGAATATTTAAATTATTTCTTTCATTTTCAATTTGCACTAAATTATTTTTATAATTATTTAATTCTTGTTTTAAATTCTCACTCAAAACACTCAAATATTCTTTATCTTTAGCAAGAGATAAAAACTCGTTTTTAAGCGAGCTCTCACTCTTAAAAATATTTATATAACGAATATAAAAAATAATGCAAACTATAAAAAATACAATACTAATAATGGCTAAAATTAGCTCATTTGTCATTTTCTAAAACCTGCAATAATCTTTCATAATCAGCCTTTGTATCAATACCAAAAGACTTTGTATTAATCTCGCACATTTTAATGATTTTGCCATTTTCAATAGCTCTTAATTGCTCTAATTTTTCAATATGCTCTAAGCTTGATTTAAGAGTTATAAATTCTTTTAAAGACTTAGCTGTATAAGCGTATATGCCTAAATGATGATTGTATTTTACACCCTTTTTATCTCTATCATAAGGAATTGGTGCTCTTGAAAAATATATAGCATTTTGCTTAGTATCAAGGACTACTTTTACCATATTTTCATCACTTGGAGTATCTTTTATAGTATAGCAACTCGCCATAAAAAATTCATTCTTAAATTCATTGCAAAATTCTTTAAACTTAATTAAATTGCTAAGCTCAAATAAAGGCTCATCTGCTTGAAGATTTATAATTAATTCATCATCATTAAGACCTAAAATATCAACGCATTCAGCTAATCTTTCAGTCCCACTTTCGTGAGTTTGCTTTGTCAAAATAGCTGTTAAATTATATTCTTTTGCCAATTCTAATACCTTAGAACTATCAGTGGCAATCACAACCCTATCAGCCTTACTAGCATTTAAAGCTGTGTAAATACACATAGGAATGCCTTTGATTGGCACTAAAATCTTTTCACTAAAACGACTTGATTTAAGTCTAGCAGGAATTATAATCATTGCTTTATCCATTCTATTATTGTTTTTTTAATCTCATCTACTTTTATATCTTTTGCATAATAATTAGTTGAATTTAAAGCATTTAAAAGACTATCATTAAGCTTATAATTATACTTTTTAGCCAAATCTTTAATGCCACTTAATTCATCTTTAAATATACCTAAAGCTTTTTGAATACTAGGGGTAAACTTAGTCCATTCAGCAGTAGAACAAATCACATTAAAACTATCATCAAGAGCATTAATAGCTGTTGCTGTATGTGGGTCTAATAAATAATTTTTATAAGCTTTAATATTTTCTAAAGTTTCGGTATCACTGCATTTATAAGCTATAAAATGTTCTTTTAATCTAGCAAGTTCATCTTTAGTAATTTTAAAATATTTATCACTTTCAAGACTTAAATATAATTGTTTAGTTCTACTAGCTCCGAAGAAATAATACATTAAGCGTTCAAGATTTGATGATTTTAAAATATCCATAGCAGGAGAATAAGTGCATTTAAACTCACGATTTCTTAAATCATATTCGCCTGTAGTAAAGAAATCATAAAGAATTGTATTTTCATTGCTTACGATTTTGATTTTATCTATATTTGCACCCATTTGCTTAGCATAAAAACAAGCAAGTGCATTACCGAAATTCCCACTAGGAATTATCACATTTATTGGGTTTTTGTATTGAAGACTAAGATAATAATGATATAGCAATTGATAAGTAATTCTTCCAAAATTAAGTGAATTTGCAGCACTTAGATTTAAGCCTTGATTTTTTACAATTTCTTTAAATTCTTTATCATTTAATAGATTTTTTAATGTGCTTTGAGCATCATCAAAATTACCATCAATTGCTAAAACTAAAGAATTACCATAATCTACATTAGCCATTTGACGCTCTTGAACAGCACTTGTTTTTCCTTTTGGGAAAATACAAACTACTTTTGAGCTTTTGTTTTTACTAAATGCACTAAGAGTTGCTGGGCCTGTATCTCCGCTAGTAGCACAGATAATTAAATGTTTATCATTATCCATAAGTCTTGCAAGTGGTGCTAATGCTAAGTCCTTAAAAGCTCTAGTTTTTCCGTGAAATAATTCACATATATCAGTTTTACTATCAAGTTTTTTGATAACAAAAGGCTCTTTAGTATCAAAATCTAAATATTCATCTAAACTCTTTTCAAAATTACTCAAATCATCACTCAAACTTGAAAAAATCTTTTTAGCAAATTCTTTATAACCCAAACCTTTTAATTCATCTTTATTAAATACTTGCAATTTACTAGGACAAAACAATCCCCCATCACTTGAGAGTGGATTTTTAAGTGCATTTGCAAAATCACTCGTAATGTTTTCATCTCTACTTGAATAAAATATCATTATTTCTCCTTTAAAAATTCTAAATACTTATCTTTTGCTTTAAATTTATAATACACAAACTCAAAACATTCGTAATTATGGTGTTTTTTGATTATTTTATAAACCTTTTTTATATTTTTTGATTTTATTTCTAAACTAAACTCATCATCATTAATAATTTTTCCGTCCCATTTATAAATACTTGTAATTTTAGCAATATGAATACACTTGCTAAGCTCTTTTTTGATTATTTTATTTGCAATTTTTTTAAGCAATTCTAAATCATTGCTGGTTGTCTTTATAAGATACATTAAATTCCTTTAAATAATTAAATATAGCTGTTTTTAACTCATCAAAAATTATTAATTCTTCATCAATTAATATAGTTTCTAAATTAAAATCTTTTATTTTTACATAATCTTTTTTGGTTAGCAAAATATATTTTGCATTGTGCTTTTGCATAAGATTTATTAGCTCTTCTTTATTAAAGCTTGAATGGTCGTTATAAAAATAATAAGCTTTTACTAAATCTTTATATTGCAATAATCTAAAAGGCTTTGCAATAGCTGATATTAAAATCATATCTTCTTTAATGTCTTTAATAAAAGAAGTCCTTTTAAAATGTAAATCTTGATAAGCATTAAAATCTGCAAATTTTTCATAACTTTTAGGAAGTCTATAAGCTCCACTTGGAAGGGTAAAATTATATTTATATTTTATATTTGAGTTTAATAAAATATCAAATTTTTTTATATTTGTCTTAGAAAAAGCATCATCTAAAATAATACATTTTGCACCCAAACTAATAGCCTTTTGAATGCCTTTAATTCTATCTTCACTAACTATCACATTTGCTTTTGTAAATAAAGCGTGTTCTAATGCTTCATCACCTGCGTTTAAATAATCACTTAGAATTTGATTATGCAATTTTACTACAAGCAAACCTTTGCTTTTGCGTTTATAACCACGAAGAATAATAAAAATATCATCGTTATAAATAGGATAAAGCATATCGCTTAAAGCCTTGCAAAATGGGGTTTTACCATTACCGCCTACACTGATATTTCCTACGCTAATTATTGGAATTTTAAAATCATTTTTCTTTGTAGATTTAAAGTTTTTACTAGCAATAAAAGAATATATATAAGAAAACGGCAAAAGAGTGAAAATTAAAATCTTTTGCCATAAATTAGGATTAAAAAAATATCTATCAATAAAACCCATTAAATCCAGCTTGAATCAAGAGTTTTTATAGCATCACAAACTCTTTTTACATCTTCATCGCTAAGATTTATGTGAATTGGTATTGATAAAATCTGAGCATAGTTTGCTAAAGCATTTGGAAAATCATTGATTTTTAGATTATATTTTTGTTTATAGTAGCTTAAGAAATTTAAAGGTATGAAATGAATTCCTGTATTTATCCCCATTTCTTTTAGTTTTTTAGCAAAATTATCTCTATTTTTATCAACCTTTATTATGTATCTTAAAAATGTGTGTTCTGGGGTTGTTGTAGGCAATTTAATATGTTTTAAACCTTTTAGCTCTTCATTATAAATATTTGCTATTTCTCTTCTTCTTTTTAAGTAATATTTATAATTTTTTACTTTAGATAAAGCTAAAGACGCACATACTTTAGTGATTTCATACTCATGTCCAATATCTGTTACATCATAAAAATATCCAAGATTGCCATCATCTCCCCAAGCATTTGATGAAATTCCATTTGAGTTTAATAATTTTGCTCTTTCATAAACTTTTTCATCATTAATTACTAAAAATCCGCCTGCAAACACAGGGTCTTTTCTCATAGCATTAAACCCAAAAGAAGATATTAAATCCTTAGTTCCTACTAATTCGCCTTTATACTCCATACCAAGTGCAAAACCACAATCATTTATTACAGATACATTGTATTTTTCACATAAAGCTCTAATTTCATCAAGTTTTGCTGCAAGTCCTGCGGTATGATTTACAAAAACTGCTCTTAATTTCTTGTGATTATGTTTAATTAGTGCTTCTTCTAAACTCTTTATATCAATATTAAAACTATCAAGCTCAACATCTACAAAAATAGGTTCAGCATCAAAATATCTAATACTTTGAGCAATTGTTGGAAATGAATTTACAGAGCAAATTACCTTATCTCCACGCTTTAAATCAATCGCACTTAAAGCCAAATGGTGTGCTGCTGTGTGATTATTGGTTAAAACTATACGAGAACCTTTATAAATTTCACTTAAACTATCTTCTAATAATTTAATACTATTTATATCATTATCTAATGATTTAATTAAAAACTCTTTATCATCTTCTGTAATTACATTTAAAAAACAAGAAATTTCTTTCATATTTATGACCTTTTAAATATTTTTATATTTTCTCTTTTGAACTTATTTTTATTTATTCTATCTAATAGTTTTATATAATTATTATCAATTATATTTTTTTCATAATTTTTTAAAAACTTATCAATTTCTGTATAAGTAAAACCAATATCGCTCTCATCATCTTGACCTTCATAAAGGTCTGCGCTTGGTTTTTTACTAATTATATTATTAGGTAGTTCTAAAAATTTAGCAAACTCAAATAATTCACTCTTGTAAAAATCACCTAAAATATTAAAAGCACAGGCTAAATCTCCCCAAATAGTGCCATATCCTAACATTAATTCACTCTTATTGCTTGTCCCTGCTACTAATAAATTATGCTTAGCTGAATAATCATATAATAAAGTCATTCTAATCCTAGCTGCAAAATTTCCTATTAATACCTTATCATTAGAACCACTTGCTTTAATAAATTCATCTAAAATGTTTTGAATATTTATAATTTCATATTTTAAAGCATATTTATTTGCTAAATTAATAGCGTCATCAAGATTTGTTTTATTTGAAATATTAGTAGGCATTATAAGACAATGTGGCTTTTTTTCGCACTCGCTTAATATTCTTAATACAATAGCACTATCAAGCCCACCACTAAGCCCTAAAACAGCACCATTAAAATTTTTTAATATTTCATTAGCAAATGAAATCATTTGATTTTTAATATTTTGCATTATTTATCCGTTTTTAGGGGCATTTTATAAAATAAATATTAATCAATTCTATTATAACTTGGCTTTAAAAAACCATCTTCTATTAATTGATTAATAGCAAGTGCTGCAACAGGTAAAGCTGTTTGGGCTGCATAATATCCTTCTTTATCTTTATCAGGACTCATTACTAAAACACCAATTGTGTATCTATTGTTTTCATCATTTGCAAAACCGAAGAAATTTGCATTATATTCTCTTTCATATTTTCCACTAACGCTAATTCTTGCTGTTCCTGTTTTACCACCTACGCTAATTCCTAAAGGCCAATATTTTGCTAAAGATTTTTGATTTGCAGTTTTTATTAATATCCTATTCATCTGCTTTGCAATTTCAAGTGGCAAGACTTCTTTTTCTGTTTTAGTATATATTTCTTTTAATTCCTTATCTTCATTATAATATTTAGCAATTTTAGGACTAATCCAAATTCCACGATTGTTAAATACATTATAAGCTGCTAAAAGTTGTATAAAGGTGGTTCTAAAACCATATCCATAAGCCATAGTATTTTTTTCTACTTCATAAGTTTTTTTAGCATCTTTTATAAAACCTGCTTTTTCATAAGGCAAGTCAATACCAGTTAAATTTCCTAAATTAAATTCCAAATAACCATTAATTAATTCTTTTACATTTTCTTTATTAGAAATTTGAACCATTCCTATATTTGATGAATGAACTATAATATCTTCAGCAATCATACTATCCATAGGATGTGTATCTGTTATGTAAAACTTATCAAGCTTCATTCTTCCGCCATAAGTCTTTACCCATTCAAAAGGGGTTATACGATTTAGTTTTAATAAATTAGCAAAAGCAATTGGTTTAATTACCGAGCCTGGTTCGTATTCAAATTCTACAGCGTCGGTATTTAAATACGATAAATCACTTTTTCTATGATATGGGTCATACCTTTTGCTAGTTGCTAGTGCAATTACACTTGCGTCTTTGCTATCTAAAATGCCTATTATTACTTGCTTAGCACCAAAATTTTTTCTAGCAACACTTGCTATATTTTCTAACCCTTTTTGAAGCTTTAAATTTACATTTAAATATACATTACTACCATTAATTCTATCACTTAAAAAACTATCAGAATTTATGATTATATTTCCACCAATATCCTTACTACCTGTTATTTTATAATCACTTTTAGGACTTAAATACTGCTCATAATATTTTTCCAAACCCTTTTTTGGAATATTTGAATATATTCCATCTTCTAAACTTAGTTGAGAATAACCAAGAATTGGGGTTAAAATATCTCCTTTAGAAAAAACTCTTTCTTCTTTATGTTCAATTATCTCAAGTCTTCTTGTACTTACTTTTCCATTTGCATTTTTAAAGGATTTAAAAAATCCTGAAACATAAAGTTTTTTAGATAATTCTTGTAAATAACTTGCGGCTTTTGAATCAATATCTTTTGATAAAACAAAATTATAAACCTTTTTTTGCTTTAAAGCTTTTAATAATCTTGCTTTAATATCTTTCATTTCTTTATCATCAATAAAGGCATAAATCTGAAATAATTTTAAAAAATAATCTAATTTATCTAAATTAATACTTCTAATATCAATTTCAGCTCTATAAATTCTTCTACTAGTTACTAATGTATATCCATCAGCACTAATAATATCTCCATTTAAAGCACCTACTCGCTCACCTCTTTCAATACTACCTACATTCCTTTCATTAGTTTTGCTTCTAACAAAAGAAAAAATAATAAAAAAAGAAGCGAGCAACAAAAAAAACAATACTATAAAAGTCTTTTTACTAGGCTCGTAAGGTGTTTGCATTTTTTATATTTGAGTTCTACTTATCTCTTTGTATGCGTTAATAGCTTTATTTCTAACTTCTAACATAAATTTCATACTTGTTTCAGCCTTGTTAATAGCAATAGCTGCTTGATGTAAATCTTTCACATTTCCAGTAGCTACATCAGCCATAGCTTTATCTGATACAATTTGTTCTTTATTTAGCTCTTCTAATTCTTGTTTTAAAGCATCTGCAAATGAAAAACCATTATCAACTTTATTAGAATTTGATTTGGTATTTTCAATACTTTGAATCAAACTTGGATTGATTTTAATATTATTCATATTTTAAATTCCTATCTTAATAAATCAATAGCACTTTGAGCTATTGTTTTAGCACTTGTAAATGCTGCCACATTTGCTTGATAAGCCCTTGTTGCCTCAATTAAATTACTCATTTCTACAACAGGATTTATATTAGGATATGCTACATATCCTTTAGCATTTGCATCGGGATGATTTGGCTCGTATTTTAATATAAAATCCTTATCATCTCTTACTACTTTATCTACTACTACACCCATAACAGCAGGCTTTGCTTCAGGAAAATTTACAGGGTCATTTAAAGGATTTTCATACTCAAAAAAACTATTTTTAGAATTAATTTCTTCATTTAAAACATCATCAAAATTAACGGCTTTAAATACTACATCTTGCCTTCTATAAGGACCACCTTCATTTGTTCTAGTAGTATTTGCATTAGCTATATTTGAGCTAATTAAATTCATTCTAAATCTTTGAGCGCTTAGTCCATATCCACTAATATCAAAATCGCTTAAAAATGCCATAAATTATCCCTTAACTTAATTTAGAACTACTCTCAATTATAGTTCTTACAACTTCACTTTGTTTTTTTAGCACAGAATCAAGCGCACTAATCATAATTGCGTTTTTGCTTAATTCACTTGTTTCTACATCTAAATCAACGGTATTTGCATCATTTCTTTGCAAATGTCCATCTCTAGCAAAAATAGTTCCATTTTCGCTATTTTCAAATTCTAATGGTTGTAAATGCCTTTCATTAGTAACTGCTAGTTTATTACTCATACCTTTTCCAAAATGCATAAAATTTGTAGCTGCAATTTGTGCATTTTGTGTAGTTTTGTAAAGTTTATTTGCATTTTCATTTAAGGCTGTTTCAAAATCAATATCTCTTGATTTATAAAAAGGAGTATCAATATTAGCTATGTTTGAGCTAATTAATTTATTTCTTAAATCTCTACCGGCTAAGGCACTTACAATCAATGGTTTAGATTTATAAAATTCCATTTTCTCTCCTTAAATTAAAATGCAAAAATCCCGTAGCAAATAATATTCCAAAACTATTAATAATAATATACTCTTGTAATATTTACCCAATTTTCACTAAACTAGCTATTTATTTTCAAATTTTATGAAAGGATAAGTATGGCTAGTAGAAGAAGCTTTATGGGCTTTACATTAGGCGCTGCTGCGGCTGTTGGTGGTGTTTTTACACTAGTGGGTATGAAAAAAACTTGGGATCCACTTCCTAGTGTAAAAGCAGCAGGTTTTACAACCGTTGATTTATCGCCTTTAGCTGATGGAGAGCTAAGAACTGTTGAATGGAGAAAAAAACCAATATTCATTCTAAAAAAATCAAGTGATATGGAACAAAGCAATACAGATATAATAGCAGGAGATGCAAGATATACGGTAGTAATTGGACTATGCACTCATTTAGGTTGTATTCCAGCATATCATTCAGCTGATAAAGAATTTGTTTGTGCCTGTCATGGTGGAAAATTTAATGTAAGCGGAAAAAATATGTCAGGACCACCTCCTAAACCACTTGAAATTCCACCTTTTTCAATTGATGGAACTAAATTAGTTTTAGGAGAAGTTGGCAAAGAGTATGAAGAAATTATGAAAAATGTAGGAAAGGCTTAATCATGGCACATTTTGAAAAATCAAATGGAATTGTTGATTGGCTAGATCAAAGACTTGCTATCAAAAAATTTATGCAAGTTATGATGACACAATACTGGATTCCTAAGAAAATTAACTTTTTATGGGCAATGGGGGTAATTTTACTTACTATGTTTGCAATACTATTTATTACAGGACTTTTACTTGTAATGTATTATAAACCTGATGTTGCACTTGCTTTTGATAGTGTAAATAAAACTATTATGCAAGAAGTTGAATATGGTTGGCTATGGAGACATATGCACGGGGTTGCTGCGTCGGTAGTATTTTTAGTAATGTATATACACTTATTAACAGGTATTTATTATGGCTCTTATAAAAAAGGTCGTGAAATCATTTGGATAAGCGGTATGGTATTATTCGTATTATTCTCTGCTGAAGCATTTAGTGGTTATATGCTACCTTGGGGACAAATGAGCTATTGGGCTGCTATGGTTATTACTAATCTTTTTGGTGGTATTCCTTTCATAGGACCTGAATTAGTTGAATGGATTAGAGGTGATTACGCTGTTGGAGATGCTACATTAAATAGATTTTTTATGCTACATGTTTGCTTATTACCAATAGTTGTTATTGCATTTGTTGCAATTCACTTTTATGCTTTAAGATTTCCACATGTAAATAACGAAATTGCTGAAGAAATTGATTTTGATTTAGAAGCTGAAAAATATTTAGCTGGCAAGAAAAAAGAAGCTAAAGTTATATCGTTTTGGCCTGATTTCTTATGTAAAGATATTTTTTATGTTTGCTTATTTATGATTTTCTATTTTTATCTAGTATGCTTTCACTATGATTTTGCTATGGATCCAATTAACTTTGAACCAGCAAATGCACTTAAAACTCCACCACATATTTATCCTGAATGGTATTTCTTATGGAGTTATGAAATCTTAAGAGGATTTTCTTATGAAGTTGGTCTTGCTTGCTTTGGTATAGCTCAAGTAATTTTCTTTGTATTACCATTCCTAGACCGCTCAAATGTAGTAGCACCTGCACATAAGCGTGGAGCATTTTTTGTATGGTTTTGGCTATTAGTAATTGATATGATTGTTCTTACTATTTATGGTAAATTACCTCCTGTTGGAATTAATAATACAATAGCAACTATTGCTTCTGTTACATTTTTAGCATTATTAATAGTAGTTTTACCAGTAATTACTCTTATGGAAAGAAAGGCTAAGTAATGAAAGAGTTAAAAATATTTGCAATATTAGTTGTATTCACAGGTATTGTTTATTGGGGAGTTGAGCCTTACGCTCATTCACAAATGCACGAACATACTAGCGAAGTTAATTTTGATTTTAAAGCAGGCGATATAGCTCAAGCTGAAGTTGAATTAAAAAAAGCTAATGAAAGTGGTAAAAAAGATGATATTGATTTTGCTACAAAAAAATTAGAAGATACTAAAAAACTTTGGGCTAATGTTAATAAAATAGCTAGTTTAAAAACTGATGTTGAAGCTGGAAAGGCTGATTTTGAAGCTAATTGTGCTAGCTGTCATAGAGTTGAATTTGATGAATTAGTAGCTGCTGATGATGGAATTAGCGCTCAAGGTATTATTTATCCTGATTTAAGCACAGCAGGAGCTATTTATGATAGTAAATTCTTAATGGCAATTTCTCTTAATCCTGCACTTGCTATGAAAAATAACAAAAAATATAATGATGAAAATCCACATCCTATGATGACAGCGTTTTTAGAAGATGATGGCAGTATAAGTGATGAAAATGCTCAATCAGTTGCTAATATAGTAGGATATTTAAATAGTATCGGAAAAGCTGCTCTTGAAGCAAAAAAAGCAAAAATTGCTAATGAAATAAATGCAAGTAAATTAAGCGATAACGAAAAAGTTGCAAAAATTAATTTTGAGAACAAAAAAGTTATCTTTGAAGAAGCTTGCGGAAGATGTCATGATGTTAAATATGATGGTTTTATTGCTAAAGTAAATGGCGGAGATTTAAAAGATTATATGGGTTCAACGCCACCTGATTTATCAATAATAATTCGTGCTAAAGGAGATGAGTATTTACATAAATTTATAAACGATACTCAAAAACAACTTCCAGGAACTGCAATGCCTAGAGTTGGACTTAACGAACAAGCTCAAAATGATGTTGTTGCTTATTTAACTAGCGTTGGAGATAGTAAAAAAGCTGAACGCGAAGATTTAGGATACAAAATAATGGCTTATTTTGCATTATTAGCAATATTAGCTTATGCTTGGAAAAACGCAATCTGGAAAGAACTACATTAAAAAATTAAGCTAGGTTTTCCTAGCTTAATTTCACTATAACTACTCATATTCATAAAAACGCATTAAAAGTATTAAAAATATTTAATTATCCATTTTAAATTCTAAGAATTTAAAAATCATATTTTAACTTTTAAACACACTTGCAAACCAAGAAATATTCTTAAATAATGCTATGATATGAAAAATAAAGGAGAGTTATGTTTAAAATATTAATGATTTTACTAATTACAAATATTTATTCATATAAAATAAATAAGTTAAAAATAGAGCTAGATAGTATTTATAAAAGCTTTCCTTATATTACAAAAGAGATAAAGCAAGACCAAGATGAATTTTTAAAAAACATTAGTAATTGTAAAGATGATAATAATTGCATTATAAATTCTTATAAAACTAGAATAAAAGAGCTTAGCACTAGTCTTGAAAACTCAAAAACCTATCCTAAAGAATTAATAGAACATATAAAAATAATTCAAGAAAACTCAACTGATTGTTATAAGCGTAAATGCACAGTAGATTGTGAAGAGATATCAATAAATAATTTTTGGCAAGATTTTTTTAGATACAAATATATAAAAATTAAGCCAAAAATTATAGATGCTAAGCCTTACACAAGCCAAGAAGTAAAAGATACTCTTAAATACTGCTGGGATTTAGGGCTTGATAGAAAAGTTTATAAAGATATAGGGCGTGATAATATCTATGGTGTTGATAATGATGTGAGTTATTCTTTTTATGAAGTTGATAAAAATGGAGAGCTCTATTTTGCAAGTAAAATTAAGGGTAAAAAATACATAAAAAAACACAAAAATATAACTATTGGCGATGTAGTTTTAGATGATAAAAATTATTTAGCCTTATCAGGAGAATTTGGAAATATATTGTTTATAGAAAAAGATTTTTGCAATCATCCTATTAAAAATAAAAATCTGTTAGATGTCATAAAAAAATCTAATAGAATAAAAATATCAACAGATTTTCATGAGCTTACACAAAGAATTTTTACGATAAATTACAAAGAAAGAGATTATTTTTTGGTTTATAAGATTTACTATTATAATACATATCCAACATATGAAATTTATATACATAGTATTGCAAATATTGTATCTAACGCATATTATCTTTACACAAGGGCATACCCTTATACATTTACTGAATTAGAATCTTTACATTGTGAAACAAATTTAAAAAAGGAGAAAAAATGAGTTAAAATAATCTGTATTAAAATTTTACAAATATTCAACTTATAAAACTCCTAATAAAGGCAAATGTTAAACAATAAAAAATATTTAATTATCCATTTTAAATTCTAAGAATTTAAAAATCATATTTTAACTTTTAAACACACTTGCAAACCAAGAAATATTCTTAAATAATGCTATGATATGAAAAAACAATGGAGTTTAAATGTTTAAGAAACTTGGATTATCACTTATGTTAGTTTCATTATTAAATGCTGGATTATTTGATATATTTCATAAAGATAAAATATCAAAAACTCCTATATATACTTTATTTGATTTAAGCAAAAAAGGATCTAAAATTGAAATAATCTTTAAGCCACAAAGAAAAGATATAGGAGAGCATTTAGGGTTTTATGCTTTTTATCCTATGTATTTTTGCTATGGTAAAATAGGTAAGGATTTTTATTCAGTTCATTTATATGATAAAAAAATAGAAGATAATATACGAGACCCTTATTATCCACTTGCTCTCGATATTAAAATATATGAGCTTACTAAAGATGGTGATGAGATATTAGTATTTGATAAAGTCGCTACACCAAATGAAAATACAAGAGTAAGTGGTAGAATAAGTATAAATATTAAAAATGAAAAGGTTCATGTAGCAATAAGATATCTTGGATTTTATTTTATACCTGAAAATAAAACATATAAAGCAGTCATTACAAATCTAATAGATGATGATAATATAAGGGGTGATTTTACAAAAATCGCAATTAAAGTTGATAGAAGCAAACATTAATAAGGAGAAAATTTGAGCGAATATTTAACTTCTAGTAATTTTACGCCTTTATTTTCTTTAAAAGATAAAAACGCTTATATTACTAGCTTGGTTCATTGTAGTGCTTTGTTTATTTGCTTTTGTGTTTTTATGTATATTGGTAATTTTTCTATGAAGGTTTCTAGTATTAATTTATTTATTATTGCTGCATATTTTGATGAGAGATATTTGCATTATAAGTTTAAAAAACCTAATATTATATATTTTCATAAGGATTTTATTCATTTTGTTAATCATAGTTGTAGGCAAAGAGATGAGCTTAATGAAGAAGAAAAAACAATATATTTAAAAAATGCTAAAATCTATAAAACCTGTCTTAATATTCAAAGCAAACAACAATTATATAAATTAAATAATTTTTTAAGTATATTTTATATTTTTATAAGTGTTTGTAATTTTATACTTTTAGTATTTTTTAAAAATATTTATAAAATTTTTACTTTAAATTATCAAAGATTTTATGATACTTTACTAATAGAAGATAATGAGAATATTATTTGTATTTATATGAATAAATATAATTATTCGCTTTTGTATGAATATTTTTTAAATAATTTTAATATTGATATAACAAAGCTTGATGTTAAAATCAAGCCCTTTTTCTTTCATACGCACTTAGTTTATAAATACACTTAAAATAAGCAAATTAATCACAATAGCTTTTATATTAATTAGAATTTGATTTGTTTAATTTATAAAAATTAATATCATTTATTTTCACACATTTTATTATATTTTTATCTACTAATTCATCTAACATTTTTATATCTTTTTCATCAATTTCTTGTGAGCTTAATGGTCTTAAACTAATAGTTTTAAGCAAATCATCATATTTATTTATATTAGTATTTCTACTCATAATATTAACTTTTATATTAGTTATTAAACTAGCCAATTTACTTAATTTCTCAAAACTTGCAGCCTTTACATTATAATCACTCGGTCTATCAATAGTTCCTAAATCAAGTCTAGCTGCTTTAATATCCTTTAAAATATCATTTAAAGCAATAAAATCCTTTTCATCATCATTAATACCATCTAAAACCAAGCATTCTAAAATCAACTCACCTTTATAAATTTGACTAAATTCTTTTATACCTTGAACTATTTTATTTATATCTATATTTGTCCTATCAATTTTGCGAAATACCTTAGGATTTACACTATCAATGCTTAGTTTAACGCTATCAAGATTTAATAATGCCTTTTGAATATTTTTATCAAAAATTGTGCTTGCATTACTCAAAATTAATGATTTTGCATTCTTTTTAACTTCATTTATTTTTATAATCAATTCATCTAAATATGGATATAAAGTAGGTTCGCCATTTGCACTAATACTTATATAATCGCAATCTTTATGTATTTTCAAAGCTTCTTTTAGCTCATTTATTATATATTCAACACTTAAATTTGATTTATTTTCATATTTTAATTTAGCTTTTCCAAGTTCACAATATAAACAATCAAAATTACAACATTTCTCATTAGGGCTTAAATCTATACCTAAAGATTTTTTAAATCTTCTTGAATTAACTGGGCCAAAAATTACTTTCATAAAAATACCTTTATATTAATTACTATTGAGATTTTAGCACTAAATACTAATGGAATTTAACTTAATCAAGCGTTTATGCTTGATTAAAATTTTTGTTTAGATTTGTTTATACAACGATATATGCTTGATTCTGAAAGATTTAAAAGATTAGCTATTTCTGTAATTGAACCTTTTATATTAAAAATACCTTTTTCATAAATTTTATCTACTATTATTTGCCTTTGTTTTGGTTTTAGATTAGTATTTTTTAGCTCATTTACGCTAAGCCCTGTTAATTCTTGAATTAGCTCATTTAAATCAAGGCTCAAAACTTCTTCATAAGCAGCTTCTTCTACAGGTATATCACTACCTAATAATTGTGCTGCTATATTTTCCATTCTACTTTTATCGTAGTTTATACATAACATTCCACTTAATTTATTGCCTTCTTTGATAAAAAATGTGCTACCTCTTATATTTTTTCCACCTGCACTTGCTTTATAATTGCTTAAAAAATCTCTTTCTTCATAAATCTTTTTATTAACAAGCTCAAGTGCAAATCCTGTAATAGGAGAATTAATACTTCTTCCGCTTATGTGATTATTAGCAATTTCTGCAATACTCATTCCATCATCATTTATATCGTGCAAAACTATTTCATAATCCTTGCCTAAAGCTTGTGCTAAAAAATGCACTAATTTTATATATTCTGTTCTTGTTTGTTGATTCATAAAGCCCTCGGTAAATGTTTTGTAAATTATAGTTGCGTAAAGTAATTATAAGCCCTATTTTAGGGCTTATTAAAATTTAGTTTTATTAACTATTTTATCTACCAGCATAGCTGCACTTACATCATTTGTAGCATTTATAGCAGTTGCTGGTGCATCTGTTATAGTTCCTATTAAAACCATAACCGGTATTGCTTCTGGTGGAAATCCAAATGCACTAATTATAAATATCTCTCCAACATATCCACCTGCAGGTATTGCACCCATAACACTTGAAGCTAATACAGAAACAAAGATTGCCGTAATTAAATTATCAAAAGTAAATAAATCTACACCGAATACAGAACACATAAAAGTAATTTTCAATATAGTAATTAATACTGCTCCACTTTTATGTAAATTACAACCAAAAGGAACAACTAAATTTTTAACTTCATCGCTAATTCCTATATTTTTTCCTGCAATTAAATTTGAAGGAATAGTAGCTGCACTTGAGCATGTTCCAAGAGAAACCAATGTTGGAGTAATTATATATTTAAAATATTTTTTAGTCCCACTAAATCCTCCTGCTAAATATGCAAGAATGAAATTAGAAATAAAATAATAAATAATCGCAGCTATAAAATATACAAATATTGCTTTTGATAAATCTGCAGTTACCATACCTTTGCTAGTTCCAATCAGAACTGCAAAAAAACAACCCAATCCAAGTGGTGCAAAAAACATTACAAAAGAAACCATCTTTACAATAACTTCATTTAACTGTGCAAAGAAATTAATTACAATATCTGAAGTATCTTTTAATTTTAATAATGCAACGCCAAAAATTAAACTAAATACAATTAGTGCTGTAAGATTTGACCTTGAAAATAATTCATAAAAATTACCAACACTAAACATTGATAAGAAATCACTATTGCCTTTGCTAAATTCACTAGCAGTACCAAAATTATATGTATTAGCAACTTCATAAAATTGAGTAAAAAATAACATAAATAATGCAGCTATAATTTCACTTAAAGCAAAAATAACCATCATAACAAATATTATTTTTCCTAACTTTGAATTACTTTGAGCATTAGTTATTGAACTAACTAATGATATAAAAATCATAGGAACTACTAAACAATAAAGAAGATTTAAAAATAAATTAGCGATAGGCTCAAAAATTTTAGCTCCTTCTCCCATAGCATTACCTATTAAAGAACCTAATAAAATAGCCCCTAATAAAATAAAAGACGATTTATAATTTTTTAAAATTTCCATAACAATCACCTATAATCTTTCTTACTTAAATTATCAATCATTCTATTTACACATTCTTTTATGTATTTAGGATCAGTTGCTAAATTGATTCTTACAAAGCCTTTATAGTTTGCACCAAACCATTCACCAAAATCAATAGCAATTTTACAATCATCTTGAATAAATTCTTTTGTTCTTTCCTTGTTTACTACAGGATTTAAATTAAGTAGAGTCAAATAAGTACCCTCTAAAGGAGTTATTATAATATTTTTAGTTTTATCATTTTTACTTAATTCTTCCTTTAAATAATTATAATTATGTTTTAAAACATTTAAAAGTCCTTTTCTCCATTCTCTACCATGTTTATAAGCTAATTGAGTAGCCAATAAACCTAATATATTTGTTTCAATTTGATTGTATTTTTTAGCAAAATTATCGTAGCTTTTTCTTAATTTTTCATCAGGAATTATTATGTGAGAGTTTAGCAAACAAGCTAGATTAAATGTTTTTGATGCAGCATTTAAAACTATTAAGCTATCAAAATAATCTTTAGCGTTATCTAGTGCTAATGCAGAGATAAATTTCTTATCACTAATTTGTAAATCTTGATGAATTTCATCACTTATAATTAAAACATTATATTTTTTAAATAAATCAAAACATTTTTTTAATTCTTCTTTACTCCAAATTCTACCTGCAGGATTATGAGGAGAGCAAAAAATAACCATTTTTACATTATTGTTTTTAATATCTTCTTCAAGCAAATTAAAATCAATACTAAATTCACCTGTTTTATTATTATAAACAAGCTCGTTTGCAACTATTTTTCTATTATTATCTCTTATACTATTCCAAAATGGATAATATACAGGAGCCATTATTAAAATACTATCATTTTCTTTTGTAAATAAATTCACTAATTGATATATACTATTTACTACACCAAAATTAAATCTAATCCAATCCCTTTTTAATTCTACATTATGAATATCTTTCATCCAAAGAATAAACTCATCATAATATTCATTTGTAGTGTAAGCATAACCAAAAGCCCCATGTTGTATTCTTGCTGAAAGTCCATCTAAAACTGCTTTTGGAGCAGAAAATTCCATATCAGCAACCCACATTGCAAGTAAATCAGAATCACCGAAACGTTCTTGCAATTTATCCCATTTTAAACAATCTGTATTTTTTCTAGAGATTAAATTCTCATCTAAAAATTTTCTCATTTTTTCTCCTTTTTTAAGATTTTTTTATTAATTTTTATAATTTTTGCAAAAAAATTATTAAAAAATCCTTAATTATAACTATTTTTTATAGTTTTAATAATTTTTAATATTTTTTTGCTAATATTTTTGCAAAATTTTTCAAAAAAGGAGAAAAAATGAATTATCCAAAGGCTATTGGACCTTATAGTGTGTGTGGTAAATCAGATGATTTAGTATTTGTTAGTGGTCAGCTACCAATTGACCCTAGTACAGGAGAGTTTGTAAAAGGCGATATTAAAGAGCTTACAAGACAAAGTTTAAGAAATATAAAAGCTATCTTAAACGAGCAAGGTTTAGATATGAATAATGTTATAAAAACAACGGTTTTATTAGCTGATATAAATGATTTTGCAGCAGTTAATGAAGCTTATGCTGAGTTTTTTAAAGAGCCTTTCCCTGCTAGAAGTGCATTTGCAGTAGCAGCATTACCAAAAGCATCAAGAATAGAAATAGAAGCGATAGCTAAAAAATAATTCCGGTGAAATTCCGGATTAAAAATTAATAATTTATTTTTCAATACACAAAATATTAAACTTATTTTTAAATAAATCTTAATTAAAATTATTAAAATTATTTTTACATAAAATGGCTAATTTTATTAATTGTTTATAAGATAAAATCAGTTCTTTAATTTAAGGAGATGAGATGTTAAATAATTTATTAGTATTTGATTATGAAGACGTGCAATTAATCCCTGCAAAATGTATAATCAATTCAAGAAGCGAATGCGATACTAGCGTAAGGCTTGGTAATAGAACTTTTAAACTACCTGTAGTTCCTGCAAATATGCAAACAATCATTGATGAAGAATTAGCGATTTCATTTGCTAGAAGTGATTATTTTTACATTATGCATAGATTTGAGCCTGAAAAAAGATTAGACTTTGTAAAAAAAATGCAAGAATTAGGGCTTTTTGCGTCAATTTCTGTTGGCATTACTCAAAAAGAATACGAATTTATTGATGAATTAAAAGCAAATGAGCTATATCCTGAATATATTACAATTGATATTGCTCACGGACATAGCGACAATGTAATTAAAATGATTAAATACATTAAAAGCACATTAAAAACTAGCTTTGTAATAGCAGGAAATGTCGGAACTCCTGAAGCTGTTAGGGATTTAGAAAATGCTGGAGCTGATGCAACTAAGGTTGGTATTGGACCTGGTAAGGTGTGTATTACTAAGCTTAAAACCGGTTTTGGGACTGGCGGTTGGCAGCTTGCAGCACTTCGCTGGTGTGCTAAAAGTGCTAAAAAGCCAATAATTGCTGATGGTGGTATTAGAAATCACGGAGATATAGCAAAATCAATTCGTTTTGGAGCTACTTTTGTAATGATAGGCTCATTATTTAGCGGACACGAGCAAAGTCCTGGAAAAACCATAGAAATTGATGGCAAAAAAATGAAAGAATATTATGGCTCGGCAAGTGAATTTCAAAAAGGTGAGCGTAAAAATGTAGAAGGTAAAAAAATGTATGTTCCATTTAGGGGAAATATTTTTGATACCTTAAATGAAATGAGAGAAGATTTGCAAAGCTCAATTTCTTATGCAGGTGGAAAAGAACTTCGTGATATTAGAAAAGTTGATTATGTAGTGGTTAAAAACTCAATCTTTAACGGAGATACTATCTAATTAATAAATTTTCCTAATTTAGCTATAAATTAGGAAAATCCATACTCTATTAAATAATTTTTTTAATTTAAATTCTAAGCTAGTAGTTATATTTCTTACAATAAAGAGCAATAATCACATAAATACAAGCTATAAAATATAAAAACAAAAAGCTAAAAACAGCTATTGCATTAACAATATCATAAAACAATCCAATCCTATCAAGGGTAATAAAACTAATATAATAAGAAAGAATTGAAATAACAAAAACAAATCTAAAAAATCTCTTATTTAGCTTAGAAAAATCATTAAAAATATAAAAAATCTCACAATACAAAAACGGAGTAAAAACTACGAATAAATGTGAAGCTAATATGAAAATAGCAAAACCATATTTCTTCTCAATCAATGTTATCAAAATTAGCAAGATTGCAAAAAAATTAAAAAATATGAAAAATCTAGGCTTGATTTTAGTATCAAAATTAAGCATAAATGCATTTGCAAATGAGCTTGAAGCTTGTATTTCGCTTATGTTTTTATCTTTAAAGCACGATAAAATTAGCATAAAAATTATGTTTAAAACAAAAGTTAAAATAAAGAATAAAATAAAACTACAAATATTAAAAATAATAAATCCAAAAATCACAAAAAACCTTAAATATTTATTAGCAATAACCGCATTTAATCTCTGAATATTAGTTATTGTTAAAAATAAATTAATCACAAAGGATAAATATAAATACAAACAAGAATAAACATCACTAGCAAGATTAAAAAACGGGTCATTATTAAATGTAAAAATAGTGTATTTAGCTAAGATAAAACGGACAAAAACCCCAGTGCATTTTAAAACGAAAAAAGACAAAAGACACAAAATTACGATATTTATACTTGATAAAATATGAGTTGTTGAACTGATTTTTGATTTTAAATCCATATTAAGTGCTGTTATAACACTAGCTTTCATATTAATTCCTAATTTAAATTCTTTTAATTTTAAAATATAAAATCATCACAAGATTGAATTTCAACTAAAATTTCTAGTTTATATGCTTAAATAAAACTTAATTAATTCATATATTAAATTATCATTATAATTTTTCTAATTTTTATTTTGCTAATTAATAATTTTTATTATAATAAAATAAATTTAATTTAAAAGGAAATAAAATGTTAGGGAAAAATCTTTCTTTAAAAGCTCAATTATTCATTGGTTTTGCTAGTATTCTTGCATTTATTTTAATCATATTTTTTAGCGGATATATTAAAATTAATAGCGTAAATAATGATTTAAACGAAATTAGCGATGTAAATGCTGTAAAACAAAGGTATGCAGTTGATTTTAGAGGTAGTGTGCATGATAGAGCAATAGCTATTAGAGATGTTGTTTTATTAAGTGATAAAAACGAGATAAATAATGCTATATCTTTAATTGATAAATTAGAAAACAA
Source organism: Campylobacter sp. RM9334 (assembly GCF_020138145.1). NCBI lineage: Bacteria > Pseudomonadati > Campylobacterota > Epsilonproteobacteria > Campylobacterales > Campylobacteraceae > Campylobacter > Campylobacter sp. RM9334. Next base: position 21,742 of record NZ_JACGAX010000013.1, on the reverse strand, counting down.
TTACAATATAGCAGCTAATAATATGGCAAAAATATTCGCAAATGCTAATTTGGTAGATGATAAAGATAGATTGATTTTAGAAAAAATTAAAGGCGTAGAAGCAAAAACTCTTCCTTTAATAAAAGAAATAATTCAATATAAAAACAATAATGATACAAACAAAGCTCACGAAATATTATTATCTCAAGCAAGAGATAGTTTTGTTACTTGGCTAAATGTTATTAATGAATTTATTGATTATCAAGAAGCAAAAAATCAAGCATTAACAAAACAAGCAAGAGGGACAATTAGCAGCTTTTTAAGTAGTAGTATAGCAATTAGCATAGTTGCATTTTTAGTAGCGATTTTCTTAGCACTTTATATAACAAGATTGATTATTAGCTCACTTGGTGGAGAAGTAAAAGACGCAGTTAAAGCAGTAATTAGCATATCACACGGGAATTTAGATACTAAAATTGATACTAAGTATAAAGATAGTATGCTATATGCTTTAAAAGAAATGGAAAATAAATTAAAAGATATTGTAGGAGAAGTAATTCATTCTTCAAAAGAATTAGAAAATAGTGCAAAAGAAGTAACAAATGCTTCAAATAATGCTAGCAAATTATCAAACGAACAACAAAACAAATCAAGAGAATCTTTAGAAAATATAAACAATGCTAGAATAGCTATGCAAGATGTATTAAATATAGCAAATCAAACTAAAGAAAATTCTCAAAAAACGGTTGAATTATCAAATAATGGAATTAATTCTATGAGAACTACAATTAAAGAAATAGAAAAAATCACAGAAACCGTGCATTATTCTTCAGAGCAAATCAAAATGCTAGATAAACACTCAACCGAAATTAGCAATAGTGCAGAATTAATTAAAGAAATCACAGAGCAAACAAATCTTCTTGCATTAAATGCTGCAATTGAAGCAGCTCGTGCAGGAGAGCATGGGCGTGGATTTGCAGTTGTAGCTGATGAGATTAGAAAATTAGCAGAAAAAACTGACACAGCAACAAATGAAATATCAAATATGATTTCAATAATACAAAGCGAAACTCAAGCAACGGTTGATGCTATTCAAACAGCAGTTCCACAAGTAGAAAGCGGAATGAGACTAGCTAATGAAGCTAATTTGATTTTAGAGCAAATCAGCCATCAAGCAAATGATTCATTATTAAAAGCTAATGAAGTAAGTAATGCTGCTAACGCACAAGTAGAAAAACTTCAAAGCCTAAATAACGATATGATAAGTATCACAAAAAGCTCTGAAAATACCAATAAATCTATGCAAGAAAACACACACGCAGCAAATAGCTTAAAAGAAATTGCAAATACCTTAACACAACATATAAAATATTTTAAAATATAAAAAGATTTTTATCCTAGTTTTTGCTAGGATAAAAATTAAATATCAAAACTTATCAATAATCTTTATTAATAATTCTTGTAATTTAATAGCAATACTAGGAGTATAATCAATATCTTCAATCAAATTATCAGATACAATTCTAATAGCTAAAAACGGCACATTAAAAGCTTTAGCAACTTGAGCAGCAGCTACACTTTCCATCTCTTCAACGCTTGCATTATAGGTTTTATTCCAAAGATGAAGCATTAAGATTTCTTTATTAAACGCATCAGCACTAGCTATATTTACCTTTAAAACCCCTTTAGGAGCTAGGCTTATAAATTTATTTACTAAAGTTTCATCACTTGTAAAATACTCATTTTTTAAATCTTCATTATTTGTATCTAGCAAAGTTAGTGGAGCTATCATTGGCTCTTTTGCTAAAGGGTTGATAGTATATAAACTCTTAGGAGTTTTGTAAGAATTTGCATTATAAATTCTATCTCCTACAACTATATCTCCTAATTTAAGACCTTCTACAATAGCACCTGCTGTGCCTTGATTTATAATAATATCAGGCTTAAAATAAGTTATGCCTAAAGTTGTGGCTGCTGAAGCATTTACAAGACCTATTAAAGTCCTTGATACTACAATATCTTTTCCTTTAATTTTGCCTTCATAAAATATATAGCTACCTATTTTAACTACCTTTTTATCACTCATAGCATTTACTAAAGTATCAATCTCAATAGGCATTGCACCTTGAATTAAAATCCTAGCAAAAATAAAGCTAGGAATTAATAATATTAGTAGTTTTCTCATTTATTATCCTTAGGTAATAAAATCTCAAGCAATATAGCACTAAATCCTGCAGTCGCAACTGCTGAGCCAAATAGATTTTTAAACACATCAGGTAAATGCTCTAAAATAAGTGGTTGAGTGCTTACTCCTAAACCTAGAGCAAGTGAAATTGAAAGTATCATAACAGAACGCTTATTTAATTCTTCTCTTGAAATTATTTTAATTCCAGTTGCAGCAATTGTTCCAAACATTACTAAAATAGCACCGCCAATTACAGGTTCAGGTATTCTTAAAGCAAACTCTGCAACAATAGGAAAAATCCCGCAAATCATAAGCATAATACAAACAATATATCCAACATAACGACTTGCAACCCCGCTTAGTGCAATTACTGCGTTGTTTTGACCAAAACAAGAATTTGGAAAGGTATTAAAAAATGCTGATACTAAAGAGTTAAACCCATTAGCAAATACCCCACCCCTTAATCTTCTTTCATATATTTCGCCTTTCATTGGCTGATGACTTAGCTCACTTGTAGCACTAATATCGCCAATGGTTTCTAGTGAAGTAACTAAAAATATTATCGCAAATGGCAAAATTAGGCTAGTTTCTATGCTAAGACCATAAAACAATGGTTCAGGAACTATAAATAAATTAGCTGAATGCACATTACTTAAATCAAATCTACCTAAAAATGTAGCAAGTATTAAACCAATAATAATTGAGAAAAATAAAGCTCCAACTCTAAAAATAGGCTTTTTAAAAGAGTTAAATACTACAATTGATAATAATACTACCCCACTTAAAGCTAAGTTTTCTAAACTTGCAAATTGTAAATTCGCAGGAATATCCTTGCTCATACTAGCAAATCCACCGCCTGCACTAATAAGCCCTGCACTAATTAAAGTAAGACCTATTATCATTACAACAATGCCACAAACTAGATTTGAAATAATTCTTTTTACATATTTTAAACTGATAGATACTAGCATTTCAGTGATACTACATAACATAAGAGTTCCAAAAATTGCTGCTAAAATCTCTGCATCACTTAGGTTTTGATTTCTTAATACTAAACCACCTGTAATGATTGCTGAAACGAAATTAAAGCTTGTTCCTTGAACACTTAATAATCCTGAACCAATTTGAAATTTTCCGACCTTTAAAGTCATCATTTGAATAAATCCAGCTACCCCACTAGCAAATAATGACATAGAAATAATCCTAGTAGCATTTTCAGGGCTAAGTCCTAATTCTTTTCCTATTAATAATGAAGGAGTTATTACTGCTACAAACATAGCTAATAAATGAACAAGTGCAGCTAAAACAGCACGCACAAACGGAGGCCTATCTTCTAATTTATATATTAATTCATCTTTCATTTTATTCCTTTGTAATCTTTAAAAACTCTAATAACCTAAATGCTACATACTCATAGCCCGACTTAGTAAGATGTGTATTTTTTAATGATTTTTTATCATTTATCCAAGCAATTTTTCCCCCTTCTTTTTGCATTAAATTATCTATATCAAAAATATAAACACCACTTGTCTTTGCCACTTGTTTGATTAAAGTTTTTACTAAAGCATTATTCTCTCCTTTAACATAGTTTTTATTCACAAATAATGTTGGTTCTGGCGGGATTAATAATATTATTTTTGATTTTTTTGTTTTGAAAAGTTCTATAATATTTAAATAGTTATTAATGAAATTCTCTTGATTAATCTTATTTGACACACTCTCATTTGTGCCAAAAGAAAATATTATTAAATCATAATCTAATTTCTTAGCAACACTTTTAGCTAAGTTATAATCTATTCTTGAATAATTAAAAATACTAGCTCCATTAATACCTAAATTATCAATATAACTAGAATTATTAGTAATAAAACCACCGATTTTATTTGCCGTTGTAGAAAAATTAATCTGATTTGTATTTTTTTGATAATTTTTTATATTCCAAATTCCTGATTTAAATTCTAAATACTCAACATTATTAGCCTTGAATTTAAGATTTATATTAATTTCACATTTTGCATTGCAATTTGCATTAATTCCACCAAAACTTAAATTAGTTTTTGTATTTATCAAATACTCTACATTAAATCCTAAATTATTATAATCTGCTAAATACTGATTGTGCCATTTAGGTAAAATCGCAGGAACAAATCCTAAAGAGTGAATATTTAAAGCCTTTCTAAAATATTCGGGAATATAATCACTTGCTAAATGAGAATCTCCTATAAATGCTATTTTTTTATAAGGAATTAAAAGATTGCTTTTAGGTTTTACTTGGATTTCTTTTGGTTTATCAGACTGAAAATTAACTAAATTTGTTTTAACTTTTGCTTCTTTGCTTACAAGAATTTCATTTTGGCTTTTTTGAGATATTTTAGGGGATTTATAAATCTTATCTGTTTTTATCTCTTTTATAAATAAACTATCCACATAACTACAAGATGAAAAAAATATAACTATACTAAGATAAATAATAATTCTCATTGTATTTCAACTGTTTTAAAAAAATCTTGTGAAATCAACTCATACCCAAGTGGAGTAAAGTGTATGCCATCATTTGACCTAATCCTTTTGCTTTTGCCATCTATCTTGATATAAAAATCAAAATGCTCGGTTAATACAGAATCTAATTTTATAAATTGATAATTATTTTTTTTAGCCAATTCATAAAATACTTCATTTAATATTTTTATTTTTTCATTTTGCTCATCGTTTTTAACTACAGGTAATTCATACCAAAAAATATTAGCGTTATAATCTCTTGTAATTTTTACAAGTTCATCAATTCTTTTTGTATAAAAACTCTTCCATTCACTATCGCCAAATTTTAATACCTTGTTGTTTTCATTAGCGTTCCATAAATCATTTACACCTACTAAAATTACTACATTTTTAATTGCACTTTCTTGTAAAGAAGATTTTAAAACCTTTGCATAATCATAGTATTTTTTCCTAAGTAATCCTGTGCTTTGCTTTGCTAAATTCTCACATTTAATATTTTGTTTTTTTAAAGAATTGCATATACTTAGCCCAACACCTTGCATTAGACTATCGCCTAATAAAATTACTCCATTATCTTTACTTAAAACTAATTTTTGATTATTGTGAATTTCTTGCTTAGCAATTAGCTTAATCATATATAAAGTATCAAGATAGCATTTATGAAATACCTTTATTTTATTATTATTTTCATTGCTTATTTGTGGTTTTATTTCTTTTACCTTTGTAAAAAACACATTGTATTCTAGATATTCTTTAAATTCATTGCTTTTTTTAAAAAATGCAAAATCTAAATCTATATTTTTATGATAATTTACTTCATAATATTCTTTTAAAGAGTCGTTAAATAAGCTAATAAAAATAATGCTTGAACTAATAATTATTAAAACAAATTCTCTCATTAAAACCCTGCATATATAAAGTTAGGAATTCCACTTGGCATATAAATAAACACAATTAATAAAACTAGATTAATTACAATAATTTTTATAAAAATATTTAAATGTCTTAAAATATTTACAACCAATGCTAAGTGGTTTTTAGAATAAAAATTAATTATAAATAAAACAAATACTACTAAAAATATATAAATTTCTCTTTTATCAATGAAATTAAATTTCAAGAAAAATGAAAAATATTCTCTAACCTCATCAAAACTCACAAAATAAAAAAAGCTCCAAACAATGCTAATATAAGTAAAAGTTATAAATGAAGCTACAAATTTATTAAACCTATAAGAAAATAAAGAAATAAAAATCAGCCCTAAAGCGTGAGCTAAACCCCATAAAGCAAAATTATACGAATTTCCGTGCCAAATACCCGAAATAACAAAGGCAATAATAATATTTAAACTTGTTCTATTTACCCTATTTCCACCAAGTGGAATATAAATATAATCGCGAATAAAACTTGATAAACTAATATGCCATCTTTTCCAAAAATCTTGAATGTTTCTAGCTTTAAATGGATTATTAAAATTCTTAGGCAATTTAAAGCCAATCATTAAAGCAAATGCAGAAACTAAATTAATATAAGCACTAAAATCTAAATATAATTTGATTGAATACAAGTAAAAACAATTTAATAAACCTAAAAAACTTAAATTATTTAAATCATTTAAAAATGCGTAAAAATACTTATCCACAATAGGTAAAATCAAAAATACTTTTACTAAAGCAAACAATAAATTAGCTAGTATTAAATCCTTGTGTTTAAAGCGTTTTAAAGTATTAAATTGCTTAATAAAATCAACATATCTAAATATAGGACCACTAACAAAAGTAGCAAAAAAACTAAGATAAGTAAAAAGCGTTAAATAACCAACTGGCTCTTGTTTTTCTTTATAAACCCAAACAATATAAGTAATTGCATTAAAAGTATAAAAACTAAGCCCTAAAGGAAAAATTATATCAGCAATCATAATATCAAAATAGCTTAGAACATAATCAACACTATCTTTAATACTTGAATAATATTTGAATATACATAGATTCAACACTATAAAAAATATAGCAGTATAAAAGATATTTTTAGTATTTCTAACATAAACGCTCAAAGCAAAAAAATGAATAAAAAAGCTAAAAACAAGCACTACTAATAAGCAATAAGGATTAAATAAATATAGTATTAGTATATTAAACCCTAACAATAAAGCATTTTGCTTATTTTTGCCTAGCAAATTAAATACAATGAAAAATATAAATATTAATATTAAAAACTCAACAGAAAAAAAGCTCAAATCAATATTCCTTTAAAACATTTGCTAAGAATTTAGCACCATTTACATTTTCATATTCATATAAATTATTAGCGTATTCTAAGGCATTTGTTTTAAGCAAATTCAATACAAATTCTTTATTTAAATTCTTTTCTTCACAAATAAATGCTAGTTTGTTTTCTACTAAATGCAAGGCATTAAAATATTGATGATTTTTATAAGCATATTTATACGGCACAAAAAGTGTTGGTAAAGCTATGTTTATTAGCTCAAAACTAGCACTAGCACCTGCTCTACTAATAGCAAAATCAGCTTCTTGCATATATTTATCAATCTCTTTTGAAAAACCTATTAGTGTTGGTTTAATTTCGTATTTCTCATACGCTTTTTCGTATTTATCATACTCTTTAGCACCACATTGATGAATTAATTTAATATTTAATTTTAATAATTCAGGATAAAGCTCTAATGCAAAATCATTCAAAAATCTAGCTCCTTGAGAGCCACCTATTATTAAAATCGTTTTAATTTCGGTTCTTTTTCTTTTATTGAGTGCAAATTTTTCTTGCACAGGGTAAGGGCAAAACTCTTTTTCATAAGCTGAAAAAAACCTTTTAGCAAATGGTTTTGTAAGGCGATTTGCAAGACCCATTTTTGAGTTTTGTTCGTGAATTATTAGTGCTTTAAAACTAATAATTGCAGCTATACTAGCAGGCACACTTGAATATCCACCAACGCTTAAAACACAAGTAATTTTATGCTTTTTAAATATTTTAAGGCATTCAAATACTAAAGCTATTAAAGAAAATAAAACTTTAATCTTGCCTAAAATTCCTTGATTTACGAAACCACTACTTTTTAAAAAATAGCAATTGCTACCTTCAAACCATAAACTATCTTGTCCTTTAGTGCTACCTATATAAACAAACTCATCTAATTCTTTTGACACAGCTTTAGCTACTGCTAAATGCCCGCCTGTTCCACCACCAGTAATTGCTATCATTCTTTATTTTCCAAATTAATATTTTCTCCTGTATTTTTAAAAATACTTAATAATATTCCAATAGCTATAGAATTAGCCAACATAGAGCTACCCCCGTAGCTTAAAAACGGCACTGCAATTCCTTTTAAAGGAATTAAAGAAATAATTCCACCAATATTCATTAAAAAAGTAGCCATAATACAAACACCATAGCCTATACAAAACAAATAATTTTGCTTATTTTTCATATAAGTTGATAGTTTTAATACCGAAGCTATTAAAAAACCAAACAATAAAGAAACAAACAAAAATCCTAAAAATCCTATTTCTTCGGCAATGCCTGATAGGATAAAGTCAGTATGAACCTCACTTAAAAATCCTAATTTAAAAACCCCTAATCCAAATCCTTGCCCTAATAAATCTCCATTTGTAATAGCATTTAAACTATGTGATATTTGATAAGGCTCACTTGAATGGGCTATTTTAAGACTTTCTTGAATGCTTTCAGGGAAAATTGGTAAAACAAAATCTTGAATACTACCCCACCACTCAAGCCCTCTTTCAAGTCTTCTAGGATTATAAGCTATTAATGAAATTCCAGCAGCAATTGCAGCTAAAAATAAATATAAAATATTTCTAAACCTAACCCCAGCAGCTAATGCCATAATAAACAATGTAACAGCAGTTACAACACATTGTCCTAAGTCATTTTGAGTAATATAAGCATAGCCAAAAATAAAACAATATATAGCTATAGTTGGAGCTAATAATCGCAAATCTTGTAAAAATTTTCTTTTATTTTCATCAATCTTTCTTGAATATGTAAAAGCCAAAAAAGCTATAAAAGAAATTTTTACAAATTCTAATGGTGCAATGGAAAAACCAAAAAGCCTAATCCATCTTCTAGCTCCTTTAGTTTCAACAACTAACGAAGCAGGTAAAAATGGTAAGACAAAACAAGCTAAAACACTGCAACCTAAAATAACATATAAAATTCTATAACAAGCCTTTTCGCTAATTAATTGAAAGGTAAAAATAATAAGCACTCCAACAATCGCAAAAAGGGTTTGAGAAAATAAAAAACCATAAGGAGATTTTTGTCCCCCATAGTTAAAAAAACCCATAGAAAAAACAAAAACTATGCTAAACATCATAAGTATTAGCACTATTTCAAAAATTCTTAAATGGGTTTTAATCAATTTTATTGCCTTTTGCCACTAATTGATTGTAAAGCTATTATTAATTCATCTAAATTTTCATAAGGAATATGAACTTTCCATTCTGGAATATTTTCTTTTAAACACACAGCTATGCTTAAAACATCATTGCTACCATCTCCATAAGGGTTTTTAATATTAGCTAATGATATTTTGCCACTTTGAGTGCCTTTGAGTAAAATTGAACTAATTAGTTCAGCCTTCATTTATTAATCCTTTTTAATTTTGCTTGCATTTTTAGCCACTCACTTTGCTCCATTATAGGAAATCCACCATAAACCTTACCACCAGCTAAATCTTTACTAACTCCGCCCCTAGCAGCAATAATAGCACCATCGCCAATTTTTAAATGCCCACTCGTTGCACTCTGACCGCCCATTACGACAGCATTTCCAAGCTCACTTGAACCCGCAAGTCCTGTTTGAGATACTACTAAGCAACCTTGACCTAAAACACAATTATGTCCTATTTGAACTAAATTATCAATTTTAGTGCCTGTTTTTATAAGTGTTTTTGAAAACACTGCTCTATCAATACAAACGCAAGAGCCAATCTCAACAAAATCTTGTAATTCTACATAACCATTATGATAGATTTTAAAATGTCCTTTGCTATTACTTGCATAGCCAAAACCATCGCTTCCAATAACACTTCCAGCATGAATTATACAATGATTTCCTATTACACTATCATTGTAAATTGTAACATTTGGGTATATTATTACATTATCTTTAATACAAACTCCATCGCCAATATAAGCACCTGCTAAAATAGTGCAATTACTTCCTATGCTAACATCTTTACCTATATAAACATTTGGCATTATTGTTGTATTTTCGCCTATGATTGCGTCTTTACCAACTCTAATTAAATCCTTAGAAAATACCTTACTAAACAATGCAAAAATATATTTTGGGTCTTCGCAAATAACTGCTTTTACATTTGTTGGTAAAAGATTTGCTAATTTTTCACTAATTAATACTGCACCTGCTTTAGTAGTTTTTAAAGCATCACATTCTTTTATACAAAAACTAAGCTCGTTTTCATTTGCATCTTCTAAGGAATTTAGATTTGAAATTTGCATTTCAAATTCTATTTTAATTCCTATATTTTCACATAATTCTTTTAAACTTTTCATATTAATTTTCCATCAAAACAACGCCGCTTCTAGCACAATCTTTAGGATTGTATTTTTTAATCGTCTTTAAAAAATTATCCACTCTATCGCTAGTATCATTTACGCAAATTGTCATATATTCATCATTTGAGTGAGCTATTGTTCCATTATAGCCTTTTAATAAACTATCAAGACCAGCTAGATTTTGGTCTATATTGATTTTTACCAAAACACATTCACGCTCAACAAATTCGCAATCTTCAAAAACTTTATAAGTAGAAATTAATTTGTGAAGTTGTTTAGTAATTTGCTCAAACACAGCTTCATCTCCACTTGTAATTATATTAATTCTTGAAAACTCTGTCCCTGCAATAGGAGCAACAGTTAAGCTATCTATATTATAACCACGACCAGAAAATAACCCTACTACTCTACTTAAAACCCCGTGTTGGTTTTCTACAATAACGCTTAACGCCCTTCTCATTTGCTATCCTTTGTGATTAATTTTTGTGGTAATATCATATTATAAATTGCAGCACCTGCTGGAACCATTGGTAAAACATCTTCAAATCTTGAAATAACAACATCAATCACGCAAGTTCTAGGGCTTTTTAAACATTCGTGATATGCTTTAATAAATTCATCTTTACTCTTTACTCTAAAGCTATCACAGCCAAAACTTCTTGCTAACATTTCATAATCAGGTTGCACATCTTCAAGATTAGTTTCTGAATATCTTTCATTATAAAATCTAGTTTGCCATTGGCGAACCATTCCTAAATAAGCATTATTTAAAATAATATTAATTACTTTTTTACGCTCTGCAGTTAGCGTCATTAATTCTTGAATATTCATCAAAAACGAACCATCGCCAGCAAAATTAAGAACTACTTCATTATTTTTTGCAAATGCAACTCCTAAAGCAGCAGGAATTGAATATCCCATAGTTCCTAAACCACCACTTGTACTAAGTCTTCTTGGCTCACTAAATTTAAAAAATTGTGCTACCCACATTTGGTGTTGCCCTACATCGGTAATAATATTTGCATTAGGAGTAATTTTCGCACATTCATTAATTACCCATTGTGGTTTTAAGATTTCATCGCTATCTTCATAGCTAAATGATGGATATAAACTCTCGTGTCTATCTAAAACACTATGCCAAGTTGATAAATCAAATTCAAATTCTTTTACCTCATCTAAAAGATCGCTAATAACACTACCAACATCTCCAACTATAGGAAAATCAGCTTTAATGATTTTAGAAATTGAAGTTGGGTCAATATCAATATGAGCAATTTTTGCTAATTTTGCAAACTCGCTAGTTTTACCTGTAATTCTATCATCAAATCTAGCACCTAATGAAATTAATAAATCACATTCACTCATAGCCATATTAGCTCTATAACTTCCGTGCATTCCTGCCATTCTTAGATTATACGGATTATCGTGTTCTAATACCCCTAAACCCATTAAAGTGCAAACCGCAGGAACTTTAGTTTTTTCTACAAATTTACGGATAGCCTCACTAGAATTTGAACTAATACAACCACCACCTATATATAAAAGTGGTTTTTTAGCTTCCATTAAAGCACTTGCTAGGCGTTTAATTTGTCTTGGATTGCCTTTATAAGTTGGCTTATATGTTTTCATATTTACTTCACTAGGATATTTAAATTCGCCTTTAATAGCTGTAATATCCTTTGGAATATCAATATGAACAGGCCCTGGACGACCACTTCTTGCTATGAAAAAAGCTTCTTTTAAAACTCTTGGTAATTCTTCAATAGTTTTTACTAAATAAGAATGCTTTACACAAGGCCTACTCATTCCAACTGCATCAATTTCTTGGAACGCATCAGTTCCTATTAGTGAATTTGCAACTTGAGCTGAAATTAAAACCATAGGAATACTATCAGCATAAGCTGTAGCAATCCCTGTTAAAGTATTTGTAAATCCTGGACCACTTGTAACAATAGCAACTCCAACTTTACCACTAGCCCTTGCATAGCCATCTGCTGCGTGAGCTGCACCTTGTTCGTGACGAACTAAAACATGTTTAAAATCATTTTGCTTATAAACTTCATCATAAATATTTAAAGCTGCTCCACCAGGATAACCAAAAACTACTTCAACACCTTCTAGCTTTAAAGCTTCACAAATCATCTTTGCACCTGTAATCATACTGCCTCCATTAGGTTTTTTCTTAGGATTTAATCAAATTTTGCTTATTTAATAATTAATACAAATTAAAAAGAATGAAAAATGTAAAAAAAATAAAATTTAATTAATAAAAATTTATCTAATATATTTATTATTTACAAAAAATTAAAAGGATTTAGAATGAAAATTTCACTTAAGATTAGTATATTGGTATTTTGTTCATTATTGCTATTAGTAGTATCACTTAGCTTTAATTCTAGTTTAATGTTTGATAAGTTAGAAAACAAAATGCTAACTGAAATTGAAAACGAAAGCATATATCTTAGAAAAGAACAAGTAAAAACTTTAGTAGAAAGTATGGTTCAATATACAAAAACAACATATAAAGATTTAGAAAATCAAAACAAATTAAAAGAATTTAATGACATATTAAAAAACAAATTAGATGAAGTAAGATACGATAACAATACTAAAGGATTTTTAGTATTTCAAGAAGATGGTTTAGTTGTGTATCACACACTAAAAGATTGGATTGGAACTAATAAAATTAATTCAGTTGATACCAATAATAAAGCTTTCATACAAGATATAATCAATGCTGGAAAAAATGGTGGTGGCTTTAGCGAATATGAGTTTAAATATAAAGATAAAACTACTAAGAAATTCTTAGCATATTCATTACAAGATAAAGCAAGTGGCTTGATATTTAGCACTGCAGTTGATTTAGATAGTGTTTATACATTTTTAGATAAAAACGCAAAAGAATTAGGCGAAGAACAATTTAAAGAATTAATAAAATTTATAATTATTAGTGCAATTATTTTCATAGTTTTAATGCTTATTGCATATATTTTCGCAACTTTATTTATATCAAAACCTTTAAAAATATTAGAGATTAAAGCAAGAGATTTAAGCAGTGGAGATGGGGATTTAACTAATAAATTAGAAGTAAAAGGAAATGATGAAATAGCTCACGCTTCAAGTGCTATTAATGAATTTTTAGAAAAAATAAGAATTTTAATCAAACAAGCTAAAAATATTTCTAACGAAAATGCTTCAATAGCAAGTGAATTAGGCAATACTAGTCTTCAAACAGGAAAACGCGCTGAAGAAGGCAGTGAAATAGTAAATCAAATAGCTAAAAAAGGACAAAATACCAAAGAAAGCTTAGAAATAGGAGTTCAAAAGGCTAAAGAAGCTACTATAAAATTAGATGAAGCTTTAAATATGATGGAAACTTCAAATAAAGAAATTAATATATTAAGTAATAAAATTATAAATAGTGCAAGTATTGAAAGCGAACTTGCTATGAAAATAGAAAAGCTTAGCACAGATGCTGATAATGTAAAATCAGTATTAGAAATCATTAACGAAATTGCAGACCAAACAAATCTTCTTGCACTAAATGCTGCTATTGAAGCTGCACGTGCAGGAGAGCAAGGTCGTGGATTTGCCGTAGTAGCTGATGAGGTTAGACAATTAGCTGAAAAAACACAAAGAAGTCTTAGCGAGGTAAATGCTACTATAAGCATTATAGTTCAAGGTATAAAAGACGCAAGCGAGCAAATGAGTATTAACTCAAACCAAATGCAAGATTTAAGTAATATTGCAAATTCTACTAAAGATAATATGAATATTATGAAAAATAGCGTAGCAGAAGCTATTAGCTCAAGTGAAAAAACCGTGAATGATTATATAAATACAAGTAAAGATATGGAAGAAATTCTAAATAATTTAAACAATATGAATACAATAACGAACGAAAACGCAAGAAGCGTTGAAGAAATAGCTGGTGCAGCAAATCACCTTAGTGAAATGACTGAAGAGCTAAATAAAAAATTACAAGAGTTTAGAACATGAAAAAGATATTATTTTTAATTAGTATGAGTTTAGTATCAATGGCTGATTATTTAAGTGATTGTGAAAATAGCAAAATCCCTGCTGCTTGTTATAATCAAGGTGTAGTTGAATATAATCAAGATAATTTAGGTCTTGCTATAAGACATTTTACCCTAGCTTGTGATGGCGATATTTATAATGCTTGCTACAATTTAGGGGTAATTTATAGTAAAAATAACGAAAAAGATAAAGCAAGTAAATATTATGAAAAATCTTGCGATAATGGAAATTATGAAGCTTGCTTTTATGCAGGGATTAATACTCAAGATTTTAATAAATCAAAAGAATATTTAGCAAGAGCTTGTGAAAATAGCCATAAAGACGCTTGCTATAATTTAGGAATATTATTTAAGAAAAATCAAGAATTTGATAATGCAAAAATATATCTAAAAAAAGCTTGTGATGATAATTTAATCCCAGCTTGTTATGGCTTAGGCAATTTATATGCTAATGAAAAAAATAATAACTTAGCTATTAAATATCTATCAATTGCTTGTTCTGCTAAAGATTATAATGCTTGTTATAATTTAGGTAATGTATATTATGAATTAAAAGATTATGATAAAGTAGCTAGTTTGTGGAATCAATCTTGCGATAATAAAGACGCATATGCGTGTAATAATTTAGGCGTTATGTATCATAAAAAAGATAAAAATATGGCTAAATTGTATTATAAAAAATCTTGTGATTTAGGAAATAATATAGCTTGTGAAAATCTAAAAATACTTGAATAATTTAGGAATTTATTTCCTAAATTAAAATTCTTCAGTCTCGCTTGGTTCGTTGTCTTTTCTAAACTCAAGTTGTAAAAATTTCGCTTTAGAAGCTTTAAAATCAAAATGAATTTCTTTTAATTCCCCACTTCTATTCTTAGCAATATCAAGTATAGCGTGGCGTTCTGCTAAAATAGTCGGATCATCATCAGCTTTATTAATAAATAATATCAAATCAGCATCTTGTTCTATACTACCACTCTCACGAATGTCTGAGAGCATAAGTTTTTTATTCATTCTAGAATCTACCGAACGATTAACTTGAGAAAGTGCTAAAATAGGGATTTTTAATTCTAATGCAAGTAATTTTAACCCCCTACTAATCTCACTTACTTGAATATGTCTATCAGCCCTTGTATTTAGTGAGTTCATAAGCTGAATATAGTCTAATACACATAAACCTATATTGTTATGCTCTTCTTTTAATCTTCTTAAAGATGAGCGAAGAAATTCTATATTTAAATTACCCTTATCATAAATATATAAAGTCTTTTCACTAAGCATATTCGCACTCATTTGCATATTATTTATCTCATCTTCTGTTAATCTATCTCCTGTTAAGATATTTTGCAAACCTATTCCTGTATCTTGTGCTATTAATTTAGCCATTATCTTATAAGCTTCTGTTTCAAGACTATAAAACACCACTCCAACATCTTTTTTAAGTGCATTTAATAAAATATTTAAAGCAAATGTAGTCTTACCCATACCAGGACGAGCTGCAAGAATTATTAACTCCCCTGCTTTAAAGCCCTTTGTATAATGATTTAATAAAGAAAAACCTGTATCAACTCCGATTACATCTTTATCAATTATCTTACTAACCCTATTTAATTCTTCATAAAACTCATTAACAGCAGTTCTTGAGCTTTTTAAAGTATTATCACTAACGCCTGATACTAAAGAATAAATCTTAGCATTTAAATTATGCGTATAATCAATACTATCTTGCACACTGCTTAGCTCTTGTGTGCTTGTATTCATTAAAGAATTAAGCTGGTCTTTTACACTTAAATTCCTTAACATTTTTGAATATTCATCAACTTCTATGAAAGAATTTTGCTGCTCAAGTGCAGTCCAAAAACTATCCTTTGCACTTGCAAAAGAGATTTTTACTAATTTTAAATCCACACTCTCTCTAAGTCTTCTTTTATTTAATATAAACTCAAATATATCAGCGTGTAATCTATATGAAAAATCACTTGGCTTAATAATACTTGCGGCTATATCTATATTTTCATTATTTTCTATACAAGCTAATAAAATACTTTGCTCTAATTCAATATCAAAATACTTACTCATAATTCTTCCTTAATTCTTATTTTAATCTCTCTTAAAAATTAAAGAAATTAAAATAAGAATTTGAAATAGGAATTTCAAATTCTATTCTTCATAAAGTTTTGCTTCGTCTAATACTTCATCTAAAAATCTATCTACTAAAGTATCATATTTGCATTTTGCAACCACTTCGCCGTGTCTTATTACTAAGCCTTCATTTTTGCCAAATGCAATCGCTACATCAGCTCCTTTAGCTTCTCCTAAAGCATTTACAACACAACCCATTACACTTATATTTAATGGTGCTTTAATGTGTTTTGTCTTTTCTTCAACCACTTTAACAGCACTTAACAAATCGCTTTGAATTCTTCCACAGGTTGGACAAGAGATTATATTTATACCGCTTTTTTGCACTCCGCTATCTTGCAAAATCGCTTTAGCGACTCTTATTTCTTCGCTAAGCTCTCCTGTCATAGAAACACGAATAGTATCGCCTATGCCATTTAATAATAACTGACCTATAGCAATTGAGCTTTTTATCGTGCTATGAAACTTAGTTCCTGCTTCAGTTACTCCTAAATGAAACGGATAATCACACAATTCTCTTAATCTCGTATAACTTTCTATTGTGCTTTGTGCGTCTGAAGTTTTAATGCTTATTTTAATATCCCTAAAATCAAAATCTTCAAGTAATTTAATATTATAAACAGCACTCTCAAGCAAGGCTTTTACACTTCTGCCATATTTATTTTCAAATTGTTTTTCAATACTTCCGTGATTTACACCAATTCTTATAGGAATATTTCTTTGCTTACAAGCATTTACTACTTCTTTTATATTTTCTTTGCCACCGATATTTCCTGGATTTATTCTAATACCATCTATAAATTCAGCACAATATAAAGCTAATTTGTGATTAAAATGAATATCTACAATTAGCGGCAGTGGGCTTTGCTTTTTAAGTTCTGCTAAAGCCCTTGCATCTTTTATATCCAAACACGCAACTCTTACTATATCAGCACCTGCTAATTTTAACTCAATTAATTGCTCTAAACATCCATTAATATCTTGAGTTTTTGTAAATAGCATTGATTGAACGCTAATTGGAGCATCGCCACCGATTTTAACCCCGCCTACACTAATTTGCCTAGTTTTAAATCTAGGCTTAAAAAAATCACTTCTCATATTAATTTATATTGTATTTTTTAAGTAAAGCTTCATATTCGCTAGTTTTTATAAATTCTTCTAAAGCTTTATTTAATTTCTCTCTTAGCTCTACATTTTCATTTTTGCTAAACGCTATAGAAAATCCTTCTGTGCCATCATCTTCATTATAAAATTCAGCTAAATTAGGATATTTTGCTAAATATTCTCTTGCCACAAGTGCATCAAATGCTAAAGCGTCTAATTTTTTATCATTTAAAGCCATTACTAAAACAACAGGATTTTCATTAGGTTGTACTAATGCACCTACTTGTTTTACTGCTGCTTCTTGAACCGTGCCTAATTGCACTCCTACTTTTTTACCTTTTATATCATCTTTGGTTGCGATACTGCTATCTTTATGCTTTAGATAAATTGTCTTAGCTTTATAATAAACATTGCTAAAATCACAAGCTTTTTTTCTTTGTTCGCTTGAACTCATAGCACTCATAATAGCATCAATCTTACCTGCTTTAAGTGCTGCAATAAGTCCATCAAAACTCATAGCTTTAAACTCATATTTTATACCAGCAATTTTTGCTAAATTATCAAATAATTCAGCATCAAAACCACTAATCTTATCATCAACTAACATATCAAATGGAGGATAATCAGGAGAAATCCCAACTTTATAAACCTTGTCATTTGCATATAAACAAGCACTAAAAATCAGTGCAAACACTACTAATAAAAACTTTTTCATAACTACTCCTTATAGCCCGTATTTTTTGATAAGCTCATCATACTTACCACTTGCTTTTACTTCTTCAAGGGCTTTATTAATTATATCAATTAAGTCTTTATTTTTATCCTTTGCAAATGCAAATGCAAAACCTAAAGCCCCGTCATTTTCTTCATAAAAACTCTCAATTTCAGGATTTTTTGCCATAAATTTCTTAGCCACAAAAGAATCAAAAACAACCGCATCTATTTGCTTATTCACAAGGCTCATAACAACCACTGCTGAATCTTCGTGTAAAATCACATTAGCACCTAAATTTCTTGCAGTATTTTCTTGAATTGTGCCAAGTTTAACTCCTGTTTTAACACCTTTTAAATCTTCTTTTGTAGTGAAAATATCGCCCTTTCTTTTAAGATACATAGTTTTTCCAAAAAAATAAGGATTAGAAAAATCACAATTCTTCATTCTTCTTTCGCTAATACTCATTCCTGAAGCTATCATATTGATTTTACCAGCTACTAAAGATGGAATAAGCCCATCAAAACTCATATTAACAAATTCAATCTTAAGATTAGCAACCTTTGAAATCTCATTTACTAAATCAACATCAAAACCACTCAATTTACCATCAACCATCATATCAAATGGAGCGTAATTTGCCGAAATACCAACCTTAACAACTTCATTTGCATAAGCAAATAAAGTTATAAATAAAGCTAAAAAAATCTTTTTCATATCTAATCCTAATGATTTAAAACTTTGTTTAAAAACTCATTTAATCTAGCATTTGTGCTAGAGTTAAATACAACTTGTGGCGTATCATCTACTGCTATTTTGCCACTTTCCATAAAAAATACCCTATTAGCTACATTTTTTGCAAAACCCATTTCGTGAGTTACTAATATCATAATAGGAGCATTATCTCCACTTGCTATTTCTTTAATAAGTCCTAAAACTTCTCCTACCATTTCAGGGTCAAGCGCACTAGTTGGCTCATCAAATAATATAACTTCAGGCTCCATCATAAGGCTTCTTGCTATTGCTATTCTTTGTTTTTGACCGCCGCTTAATTTGTGTGGAAAGAACTCTTCTTTATCAGCTAAACCAACTTTAGCTAAAAGATTTCTAGCTTTTTTAATAGCTTCATCTTTGCTTAAAATATTTAAACTAACAGGGGCTAAAATCAAATTATCCAATACATTTTTATTTGCAAATAGATTAAAATGTTGAAATACCATTGATACTTTTTGTCTGTGCTTATTAATATCAATTTTTTCATCTAAGATATTTTCATTATTGATTAAAATCTCTCCACTACTTGCAACTTCAAGTTTATTTAAACATCTTAAAAATGTGCTTTTTCCACCGCCACTAGGTCCAATAATAGCAATAATATCGCCTTTATTAATCTCTACACTAATATCTTTTAATACTTCTAAATTCCCGTAATTTTTGCATAAATTAGATATCTTAATCATTTCTTTTTAGCCTCATTTCTAATAATCTTACAAAACAAGTAAATACTTTAACACTAGCATAATACACAACACCTGCGAAAATATAAGGCTTAGGGTCGTATAAAAGTGATTGAAAAATCTTGCTTTGAAAAGTCAAATCAACAACACTTATAAACGCAACTACTGAAGTTTCTTTAAACAACGATATAAACTCATTTGCTAAAGCAGGAATGATATTTTTAACAGCTTGTGGAAAAACTATCATTTTCATAGCTTGAAAGTGCGATAAACCCATAGACCTTGCTGCTTCCATTTGACCTTTATCAACGCTTTCAATCCCACTTCTAATAATCTCTGCAACATAAGCACTAGAATTAAGTCCTAAAGCAATAACAGCTACAAAAAATACATTTTCAACTTGAGCAAAAACCACAAATGCAAATATCATTAAAAGCAGCATTAATGGCATACCCCTAATTAAATCTAAATATTCATTGATTAACATTGTTAAAAATCTATTCCTAAGCACTAATAAAAACGCTAATAAAAATCCACCAGTAAGACCAATAATCAAACCAAGTGAAGTAAGTCCTAAAGTAGTGCCATAACTTTTAAGATAAGCTAAATGCTCTGCTTCGCTAAGTTCTTTAAATGGATAACAATAATAAGTAGTAATAATCACTATTGCAAGTGGAAAAATTACTTTAAAAATATTTTCTAAATTCTTCAATTTTTTTCCTTTAAACAAAATAATAAAAAGTGTAAAAACACAACTAAAAAAACGATTATAAATTAATGAGTATTATGTAGATGACGAAGATGATGACGGATAGTAAGATATTTGTTGTGCTTGATTAAATCTATAATTTTCATCTTTTCGTCCTTTAAAAAAAATAAGTTTGATTATCTCTTTTTTAGCTTAATGATTTATTAAATTTATTAATTTTTAAGCTTAAAAACTTTTTTGTATTTTTTTAAGATATTTAAAATAAGAATTTAAATTAATGTAAATAATTTTTATCATCTAATAATTTATTTTATAATTTTATTTTTATTTAAGGTTGGGGGGGGTAAAATTGGTATTCGATTTCAATTAAAAAAAGGATTACCAAATGAAACTTTCTTTCAAAATTTCATTAACAACTGCAAGTTTATTTGTAGTTTTACTTTTAGCTTTATCTTATATGCAAAGCAATAAGACAGAAGATATAATCATAAATAATTACGATTCTTCAATAGCAGGAGAATTGCAATTAAGAAATGCTTATGTTGATGAATATATCAAAACCCGTATTGAGCAAATTGAAAAAATTGCAAAAACTTTTGAAGATGCTGATGATTTAAGCCCAGAATTTATCAAACAAATCATTAGTAGTGATAATAGGGTTTTAGATTTTCAAGGATTATTTATAGGCTTAGCAAATGGAAATGTTTATAAGGCTGAACCTGATTTAACTTTTAGATTAATCCCTAATTTTGATGGTAGAACTAGAGCTTGGTATAAAGAAGCAGTAGCTTTAAAAAAGGCTAGTAATTCATCAATTTATCAAGATGTCTCAAGCAAAAAATCAGCCACAACTATTTTTGCACCTGTGTTTAAAAATGATAAAATCGTAGCTGTAATTGGTGGAAATATACTAATAAATGATTTTAGCGATACCATTACAAAAATTAAATCTCATAATGATATTAGCACTTTAATTCTTGATAAAAATAATGAGATAATAGCTAGTGAAAACGCAAACGAATTAGGCAAACCTGAATGGCTTGATAGTCTAAATCAAAAATTATCTACGCTAAAAACTAATAAGAATTTAAATCATATTGTTTTTACAAAGGATAATAAAAATTACTTAGCTTATTGTATTATTAATGATATAAGTGGATTTAGTATTTGCACCATTATTTTAGAAGATGTAATAAATAATAGTGTAAATGATGCTAGAAATGCTACTTTAATAAGCTTTTTAATATTTTTAATAATAGTAATAGGATTTTTAAGTTTAATTATTAATTTTTATTTAAAACCTTTATCAAAAATCACCCAAGGACTTAACGAATTCTTCTCTTTCCTAAACCACGAAAAAGAAGAC
>NZ_JACGAX010000012.1:0-56668 GCF_020138145.1 Campylobacter sp. RM9334 | reverse complement strand
GGGTTTAATACAAATTGATAGATAAATTTTTATTTTATTTAATATAGGAATTTATCTTAAGTATTTTTAATGTAGTTTGATATGAGTTATTTAAAAAATGCTTTATAAGATGATTTAGGAAATGATTGCGGTAGTATTTTTTAGTGTAATAAAAAATAGCTTATAAATTAGTGGATTTGGTGATTGATTGAATTGTAGGTATGGTGTTTAATATAATTAGTGTTGATTAAATAAGATTTATAATAGTGGCTTAGCCTTGCTTATTAGATTTAAATTGAGTTGTTAGTAAATTAATTTTTTAGATTAATAACATAGCTTATAAAATTTTTAATCTAAAGGGTTAGATTAAGGCATAATAATAGTATTCCAGAATAAAAAAGCGCATATGAAAGAACTAATATTACAAATTTAAAATAATAAAGAAAATTTTCTATAAAATTATAATATATGTGGTTTTTATCTTTTAGTTTATATTCTTTTGAAATTACTTTAAAATAACGAAAGCAAAATACACATTTAAAGAAAAGTTTAGCATTAAATTTTTTATACGGGTAAGCTTCACATAAGAATGCAAATCCTACAACTATCATAGCAAGAAATACTAGTTTCATAAAATCCTTTCAGTAGTATTTATAATACTTAATTAATCAAACCAACTATAACGCTTTATATTATTTTTTTCTAAAATTTCAATAAAATTTTTAATTTCATCTTGTGTAAACATATTTTGATTTATATGTATCGGAAATTGAAACTTCTTAAACCTAACTACTATGTTATTATTAGCAATAGAAGTAAAAAAGAAATAATCTTTAAATTTGTTATAGCAAACCTTTTGAGTGCAAAACTTTCTCTTAATTATGAAAAAATCTTCATAACAAATAACCGTTTTAATATCAATTGCACAAAAAAAATGATAAGGTATAATAGCAACTATAATAAAACCAATAATATTTGCTAAAAAATTATCTAAATCTATAAAACATATTCCAATCAGTAAAGTTGCTAAATCCCATATAAAAACAAATATATAATAAAGAGATACGAAAAAAGATTTTTTTCTATTCATCACAAAAATAGGCTCATTGTTGTTTTGCATAATATTTTCCTATATTATTTATTTTATTTTAAAAATAAGCTTTCCTTTAAGTTTTACCCTACAGCTTTTAACCTATTATTATATTCTCTATACTCTCAATTTTTATCATTATTTATTCTTTAGTTTAAAGAATTTAAATTAGGATTTATATTTATTTTGTTTTATAAATTGTAAGGCAAATAAAATAATAAAAGAAATAGCCAATAATATTATACTAAGCTCATTTGCTTTATTTAAATCTAGTGTTTCTAATGCTTCAAATACGGCAATAGAAGCGACTTTTGTCTCTCCTGCTACGCTACCGCCTATCATCATTACTACACCAAATTCTCCCATAGTATGAGCAAAACTCATAACACTAGCACTTATTATACTAGGGATTATTAGTGGCAAACAAAGGCGAAATATTATGTTAGCCTGAGATTTTTCAAGTAATTTAGCTCTATCAAAAAGATTTTTAGGCAAAGCATTAAATGCACTATAAATAGGATTAAACATAAAAGGCATAGAATAAATTATTGAAGCAATCAATAAAGCCTTAAAATTAAAAACAAGTTTAATATCAAAATTAGCCAAAAATTGCCCTAAATAATTATTAGGACTTAATAGCACCAATAAATAAAAGCCTAAAACGGTAGGGGGTAGCACAAGTGGCAATGAAATTATACTTAATAGTATTTTTTTACCAAAAAACTCTTTTTGGCTTAGATAAAATGCAGGATATAAGCAAATAAAAAATAATATTATAGTAGTTACGAAAGATAACTTAAGTGATAAGAAAATTGGTGTTAATTCTTGCATAAAAACTCATTATTTTGGATTTTTTCTATAAAAAATTCTTCTTTATTAAGACATTTTTCAAAACTACCATTTTTTACAAAATATATTTTATCAGCAAGGGCATTTATTTCAAAACACGAATGAGATACAAAAATAATTGTTCTTTTGTAGTCTTGATTTATTTTTTTGATTAGTTTTATAAGTGCTATTTTGTTACTATCATCAAGTGCGCTTAAAGGCTCGTCTAATAATATATATTTTGCATTTTTACTTAAGGCACAAATTAATGCTAGTCTTTGTTTTTGTCCTCCACTTAGAGTGCTGATTTTTTTAGTTTTGTGTTCTTCTAAATTAGCTAGTTTTAATAATTCATCGTAAAAATTACTTGTATTTTTATCTAATTTTTTACCAAAAATATATTTTAAATCATCTAAAAGAGTTTTAGTATTTGTAAAAACTAGATTTTCATATACATTAAAATTATCAAATAATGTGCAATCTTGAAATAAAAAAGCAATATCTTTTAGCAAAGGCTTATTAATAAGCCCAGCTATTAATTTTAAAATAGTGCTTTTACCACTTCCGCTATCACCAAACAATGCGATAATTTCCCCATCATCAAAGCTTAAGCTAGCATTTATTTTAAAGTCTTTAAAATCATGTTTTAAATCCAGCTCATTCATAGCCATATTTATTAAAAATTTCCTTTGCATCAGGGCTTAATATAAAATCATAAAACACTTTAGCATTTTTTTCTTTACTTGTAATTATCATACCTTGCAAAATTGGTTCGTATAATTTATCATCAATTTTTAATATGTTTTCATCACTAAAACCTAATTCTTTAATTTGCTCTACGCTAGACGCAGCTACAAAAGCATAATCACAAGCTTTTGTAGCTTGTAGTAATGTTGCTGAAATATTTGTAGCCGTTATTATGTTTGAACTATTTGGAATTTGATTTAATACTTCTTTAGCTGCTTTTCCATAAGGAGCTGTGTTTGGGTTTGCTATAGCTATACAAGATGCGGTTTTTAAATCATCTAAATTAGGCTTTTTTTTAGCTGAAAATAATATTAGCTTTCCTGTTGCATAAGTGATTGCTTGATTTTTAGTTAATTCTTCTAAATCTTTAGCAAATTCCATATTTGCAGATAAGAATACATCATAATTTGCTCCATTTTTAATTTGTGCGTTAAAGCTACCACTAGCACCTGTATTGACATTAAGTTTTATATCTGGGTGTAGTTTTTCAAATTTTTGCTTTAATTCGTTTAGTGGATAGCTTATATTTGCAGCTGCTGCGATATTTAAAGTATTTGCTAATGCAAAAGAACTTAAACTTAAAAATAATAATGCTTTTTTCATACTTACTCCTTTAAAATATAAAAAATTATATATTAAAAAATCTTTAATAAAACTGAATTTAAAAGCTTATTATATAAAATAATATATAATAAATTAATTTTTTATTTTAATATTACAATTATTAAAAAATGCTAGTATTTTGCCTTTTAATTTATTTAAGGAGAAAATATGAAAAAAATATTTTTAAGTTTAGCAGCAATTAGTGCTTTAATAATTCAAACAGGTTGTAACGATAAAAAAGAAGAGCAAAAACCAGCTCAAGAGCTTAGTCAAAATGTAAAATCAAGCACTGAAGAAGTGGCTAAGAAAATAGATACAATTGTAGATAATGTGGCAACAAAGGTTGATGAACATATAAATACTGCTGCAAATCAAGTTGAACCTATGATAAATTCTGCAGTAGATAGCATTAGTGATACTACAAAAAGCGTTGCTAATAATTTAAAAGAAAGCACCAATGAAGTTGCAAATACAATAAAAGAAAGCACAGATAGTGCAGCTAAAGCAATTACTGATGGCATTGATAAGGTTAGTAGTAGTGTTGAAAATGTTTTAAAAACTGATGCGGCGACTTTATTTAAAAAATGTATTGCTTGTCATGGAAAAAATGCAGAAAAATTAGCTCCTGGGGCTGAAGTTGTAATAAATACTTTAAGCGAGAGCGAAATTTATGAAGCTTTAAGTGGATATAAGGCGGGAACTTTTGGTGGTAAATCTCAAAAAACTATGCAATTACAAGTAAAAAATCTAAATGATGAAGATTTTAAAGCTTTAGCTAAATACATTAAGACTTTATAAAATAGTTAAAAATTAGGAATTTGAAATTCCTAATTTTATTTTATGATTATTTTGTAGTTAATAATATTTTTAGAAGTTTTTTTGCACTTTCAACACCAGGTTGATCGTAAGTGCTAATGCCTATCATAAGCCCACAAGCACCAACTAATAACTCATAATAATATATTAAATATCCGATATTGTAAGCACTTTTGCCATCAAGCTCAATTAGACTTGTTTCTATTCCTTCAGCTTTTATCGCATCAAGACACGATTTACTTTGAGCGTAAAGTAGCTCATCTAAACTATGTCCTACGCTTTGATTTTCAAGATTTTCAAGTCCTTTTATGTGCTTTATTTTGGGGCTATTTGGATTTGGTTTTATACGGATAAATTCTACGAATTTATCTTTTGGCCCTTCAATTATGAGTTGTAAAAACGAATGCTGGTCTTTTGGTCCTATTAGACTAATTGGTGTAAGTCCTACGCGTTTATATTCTTTAAATTTCCCAAGACTTTCGGCTACAAGCTGAACGAACCATTCGTTAAAATGGCGTAATTCTTCACAATAAGTGAATAAAACATAATTTTTATTTATCATTTTTGTGCTTAGCGTGTAGGCTAGATTAAGTATATGTTCTTTTGTTTTTTGCTCGTGCATACAATCTTTAGCGCCTTTGATAAGCTCATCAACATTAGCCCCTGCTAAAAATAACGGCACAAGTCCAACATTACTAAGCACTGAAAATCTACCGCTAACATTTTCTTCTATATCAAAATGCGTTATTTCATTTGTCTTTAAAAACTCATAAAATTTGGTATTTTGCATACAAATTCCTATTAAGTGATGCTTTAAATCATCTACATTTAAACCTAAAACATCAAGCAAAATCCTAAAATAACTTATACATTCAATTGTATTTCCAGATTTTGATACTAATATAAAAAGCGTTTTTTCAAGGTCAATTTTTTCTAATATTTCATTAAAAAGAGTGCTTGAAATATTGTCTAAATAATCAATATTTTTTATCCCCAAAAAACTCGTAATAGCCCTAGTGCCAACACTACTTCCACCCATTCCAATAACTATAAAATGACTTTTGTTAGCAAATTTTTCTTTTACTTTTTGAAGTTTTGAAATTCCTAAATCAAATTCTAAAGGCAAATCATAAAACCCAACTTCGCCACTTTGCCTTTCTTCATTCATTCTTTTTAGATAAAGACTTATGTTTTCTTGCGAAGTTTTTTCAAAATACTCTTGATAGGTAATCATTTGTAATCTCTTTCATAAAAGTATTTAGTCGCCTCAAAAAAACCTTCTACACTACCACAATCAAATCTAAGACCACTAAATACTAATCCTATACATCTACCTTCTTTTGCTTGAGTATTAAGAGCATCAGTAATTTGAATTTCTCCACCACGACCAGGTTTGGTATTATCTAAAATATCAAAAATATCAGGGGTTAGAATATATCTTCCAATAATTGCTAGATTTGTTTTTGCGTCTTTTGGGTCTGGTTTTTCAACCATATCTGTGATTTTGTAAATATTATCTTCTAATTTTACGCCTTCAATAATCCCATATTTTTTAGTATCTTTATTTGGAACTTCCATAAGTGCAACAATACTGCAACGATATTTTTCATATGCTTTTACCATTTGGCTCATTACACCACAAGCATCATTTACACACAAGTCATCTGCTAAAATTACCCCAAAAGGTTCATTACTAACCATATTTTTAGCACAATTTATCGCATCACCTAATCCATTCATTTTTCTTTGCCTAGTAAATGTGAAATTACATACTTCCATCTGCCTACGAACATCATCAAGTAATTTTTCTTTTTCACTGCCTTTTATTGCGTCTTCAATCTCATAAGATATATCAAAATAATCTTCTAAAGCTCTTTTTGTTCTGCCTGTAATAATACCTATATTTGTAAGCCCTGCTTCAATAGCTTCTTCCATAGCATAGTGTATTAATGGCTTATCTAAAATAGGTAGCATTTCTTTAGGTAAAGTTTTTGTTGCAGGTAAAAATCTAGTTCCATAACCTGCTGCTGGAAATATGCAAGTTTTTATCATCTTTCTTCCTTTTTGCTAATAAATATTAAAAAAGTTTAGCAATAATGCGTTAATTTATATTTAAGATTGGAAAAGTTATGGTTAATATAGTGTTATGTGGTGGGAGTGGGACTAGACTTTGGCCACTTAGTAGAAGTCTTATGCCTAAACAATTTCTTAGGATTTTTGATAATAAATCTTTATTTTTGCTCACGTGTGAGAGAAATTCAAAGCTTTGTGAAAAAACTCTTATTGTATCAAACGAACAGCAGTATTTTTTGGCACTTGATGAAATCGGTCAAAGAAACGAAATTTATAAAAACACATCATATTTGCTTGAGCCACTTGCTAAAAACACAGCTGCAGCAATAGCGTTGGCTTGTTTTGGACTTAGTGATGAAGAAGTGGTTTTGATAACTCCAAGCGACCATCTTATAAAAGATTTATCATCTTATGAAAAAGTCATATCAAAGGCTAAAGATTTGGCAAATGAAGGCTTTTTGGTAACTTTTGGTATCAAACCAACTCACGCTGAAACAGGCTATGGATATATAAAATCAAGCGATGGTTTAAATGTAGATGGTTTTTATGAAAAGCCTGATTTTAAAACAGCTCAAAAATATATAATGGGGGGGGGTATTTTTGGAATTCTGGAATGTTTATGTTTAAAGTTGGAGTATTTTTAGAAGAGCTTAAAAAACATTCAAACGATATTTACGAAACTTCATTAAGTGCTTATAAAAAATCTACCAAAAACAATAATACCACTAGAATAAAAATCGATGATATGGCAAAAATCCCTGAAAATAGCATTGATTATGCTGTTATGGAAAAATCAAACCTAATGAAAGTTGTCCCTGCTGATATTAATTGGTCTGATTTGGGTAGCTTTGAAGCATTAAGTGAAGAGATTAAAAGCACAGAATTTAAAAGTGTAAATTCAAACAATAACTTTGTATATAGTGATAAATTAGTATCTTTAATAGATGTTGATGATTTAATTGTAGTTGATACAAAAGATGCCTTGCTAATTTCAAAAAAGGGCAAATCTCATCATGTAAAGCAAATAGTAAAGAGTCTAAAAGATGATGAAAGAGCAAAAGCCCACACTACAGCTTATAGACCTTGGGGAAGTTATAGTGTGCTTGAAGTTGCAAATGGCTATAAGATTAAAAAAATCGTTGTAAACGTAGGCAAAAGACTGTCTTTGCAAAAGCATTTTCATAGAAACGAACACTGGATAGTAGTAAGCGGAACTGCAAGTGTTGAGATTGATGGGGTTAAGCAGCTTGTAAGGGCAAATGAGTCTGTGTATATAAAAATGGGGCAAATACATCGCCTAAGTAATGATGGTAAAATCCCACTTGTATTAATTGAAGCTCAAGTGGGAGAATACACAGGCGAAGATGATATAGTAAGATTTGAAGATGATTATAATAGAAATTGAAAGGAATTTAAATGAGTAAAAAAGTAGCTTTAATTACAGGGGTAACTGGTCAAGATGGAGCATATCTGTCTGAGTTTTTGCTAAATAAGGGTTATGAAGTTCATGGGATTAAAAGAAGAGCATCGCTTTTTAATACAGATAGAATTGATCATCTTATGGAAGATAGTAGTGTATCTAATAATAATTTTTTCTTACATTATGGTGATATGACTGATTCTATGAATTTAACTAGAATTGTAAGTGAAGTAAAACCTGATGAGATATATAATCTTGCTGCGATGAGCCATGTACATGTTAGCTTTGATACGCCTGAATACACTGCAAATGCTGATGGTATAGGCACTCTTAGACTTCTTGAAGCGATTAGATTTTTAGGGCTAACCGATAAAACTAAAATTTATCAAGCATCTACAAGTGAGCTTTTTGGTTTAGTTCAGCAAGTCCCACAAACAGAAAAAACCCCATTTTATCCTCGCTCTCCTTATGCTTGTGCTAAGCTTTATGCTTATTGGATAACTATAAATTACAGAGAAGCTTACAATATTTTTGCTTGTAATGGAATACTATTTAATCACGAAAGCCCTATTAGAGGGGAAACTTTTGTAACTAGA
The DNA here is from genome assembly GCF_020138145.1 of Campylobacter sp. RM9334. Taxonomy (NCBI): domain Bacteria; kingdom Pseudomonadati; phylum Campylobacterota; class Epsilonproteobacteria; order Campylobacterales; family Campylobacteraceae; genus Campylobacter; species Campylobacter sp. RM9334. The sequence goes on along the minus strand of NZ_JACGAX010000012.1, from coordinate 48,516 downwards.
AAGATAACTCGTGCAGCAGCAAAAATAGCTCTTGGAATGCAAGATAAGTTATATTTAGGTAATTTATCAGCTAAAAGGGACTGGGGTCATGCAAAAGACTATGTGAAAATGATGTGGTTAATTCTTCAAGCCCCTAAGCCAGAAGATTGGGTAATAGCAACAGGGGTTACAACTGAAGTAAGAGAGTTTGTAAGACTTGCGTTTGCTGAGCTTGGAGTTGAAGTTGAGTTTCGTGGCAATGGAGTAGATGAAAGAGGCTATGTAAAGGCTTGTCATGGAGATTTTAAACTTGAAATTGGTAAAGAAATTGTAGCAGTTGATCCAAGGTATTTTAGACCTACTGAAGTAGAATTACTAGTAGGTGATGCAAGTAAAGCTAGAGAAAAGCTTGGCTGGGTTCCAGAATATGATCTAAATATGCTTGTAAAAGATATGGCAAAATCGGACTTACAACTAATGCAAAAAGATAAATACTTGCAAGATGGTGGGTATAAAATCTTAAGGTATTTTGAATGAAAACGTTAAAAATGCTTATTACTGATTGGTGGGGTGAAAACAATGAAGCTAATTTTTATAATAATTTAATTATTAAAAGATTGCAAAAAAAATATAAAGTAGTTTATTCTAATACACCTGATTATTTATTATATGGTCCATTTGGAGATAATCATAGGAAATTTAACAATTGTGTTAAGATTTTTTTTACACTTGAAAATAAGATTGCAAATTTTGATGAATGTGATTATGGTATTGATTTTGATAGTAATCTTGCTGACGATGAAAGACATTTAAAACATTATCATTATTTATCTGATTCTTTTTATAATTTAACATTGGAAAAAAGGCTAGAAAAATTAAAATTTAAAAATAAATTTTGTTCTTTTTTAGTTAGTGCAAAAGCTGTAAACTCTCCAAGAGATGATTTTTTTAATTTTTTAAATATGTATAAAAAAATAGATAGTGGCGGTGGACACTTAAATAATTTAGGCTATAGGGTAGGTGATAGATTTAATAATTTTAAAAAATCAAAACTAGAATGGTTGCAAGAATATAAATTTAATATTTGTTTTGAAAACTCATCTTCAAGTGGATATCTTACTGAAAAAATATTTCATGCTTTTGAATCAGGATGTATTCCTATATATTGGGGTGATCCAAGTATAAATGAAATAATTAATCCTAATTCATACATAAATATACAAAATTATTCAGGTTTTAATGTAGTTTTAGAAAAAATTAAGGAAATTGATAATAATGAACAAGCTTATTTGGATATGATAAATCAACCTATTTTTTTACAAGATATAGATTATTATAAAATGTATTATGGGAAACTAGATGAATTTTTGGATAATATTTTTTGTCTTAGCAAAGACAAAGCTATTAAAAGAAAAATTGGACTTTTTGATAAAATTAAAATAATGATCGGGATAAAATGAAAAAAACTGATAAAATCTATATAGCAGGGCATAATGGGCTTGTTGGCTCTGCTATTTTAAAATATTTAAAAGATAAGGGTTATACAAATTTCGTATGTTTGTCTCATAATGAGCTAGATTTAACAAATCAAGCAAAAGTATCGGATTTTTTTGCCAAAGAAAAGCCTGATTATGTAGTTTTAGCGGCTGCAAAAGTTGGCGGTATAATGGCAAATAATACTTATAGAGCTGATTTTATATATGAAAACTTGCAAATCCAAAATAATATTATCCATAGTGCATATTTGTATGGTGTTAAAAAGCTTTTATTTTTAGGCTCAAGCTGTATTTATCCAAAGAACGCAAAACAACCTATAAAAGAAGAATACTTATTAACCGATGAGCTAGAATATACAAACGAGCCTTACGGGGTAGCAAAAATAGCTGGTCTTAAGATGTGCGAGTCATATAACTTACAATATGGCACAAATTTCATCTCAGTAATGCCAACAAATCTTTATGGAAATAATGATAATTTTGATTTAGAAAAATCTCATGTAATGCCAGCACTTATTCGTAAAATGCACCTTGCAAAACTACTTAATGAAAATAAATTTGATGAGGTTTGTAAGGATTTAGGTATAGCTGATATAAATAAGGCTAAAGAATATTTAGCTAAATTTGGTGTGAGCGATAAAAGTGTAGAGATTTGGGGTAGTGGTAAGCCTTTAAGAGAGTTTTTACATGTTGATGATATGGCAGCTGCAAGTGTATTTGTGCTTGAAAGTGTAGACTTTAAAGATATTTGTGGAAAGGGCGAGATAAAAAATACTCATATAAATGTTGGCTTTGGAAGTGATATAAGTATAAAAGATTTAGCTTATATGATAAAAGATATTGTCGAATTTAGTGGAGAGATAGTTTTTAACGCTACTAAGCCTGATGGTACTATGAAAAAACTTATAGATAGCTCAAGGTTAAATAAACTTGGTTTTAAGCCAAAAATAAGCCTCGAAGAAGGTATAAGAAGTGTTTATGAAAATTATAAGGAAAAGTTTTGAAATAAATAAAACTAAGGATTGTTGATTGGTGGGAAAAGGACAATGAAGAGAATTTTGAAAAATAATTTGATAAATATTTTTATTTTTTTTGCAATAAAAGTAAACAAATATAATGCTTTTAACAAAGAGTAAGTCTTTATTAAATAACCAATAGATTTTATAAAATTTAATTATTTAAATTTAGATTATAAATTTATAAAGACTTATAAAAATTAGGTAATATTTTTAGAAGATTATTAAGATTGTTTTGTAAAATTCTATAATATATTACTAATTAATATAAAAGTTTTAAGGCAAGTTTGCGTATGAAAAAAACTATAAAAGTGAAAATTACCGATTGGTGGATAGTATACAGTAATACCAAATACACTAATTATTTTATAATATTATATATTAAAGCTAGCAAAAGACATGAAATTTTTGAAGATTTGTGTAAATATAGAAAAGTTGATTCTGATGGAAGATATCAATGATAAAATTAACATTAAAATTTATGCTAAAAAGTTTGTGGAGAATTATGAGAATAAAAATAAATTTTAAGGAAAATAAATGCCACTAATATCAATAATCCTACCAACTTATAATGTTGAAAAGTATATTGCAAGAGCACTTGAAAGCTGCATAAATCAAACTTTAAAAGATATAGAAATAATAGTAGTAGATGATAAAGGTCAAGATAAAAGCATTGATATTGCATACGAATATGCAAATAAAGATAGTAGGATAAAAATTATTCATAATAAAGAAAATTTAAAATTACTCCATGCAAGAGCTGAAGGGGTAAAGGTAGCTACAAGCGATTTAATTATGTTTTTAGACCCAGATGATGAATTAGAGCTTAATGCTTGTGAGATTTTATATATTCATTACAATAATGAGTTTAAGTTGCTAAGATGTAATTTTTCTTTAATAGGTTTTGATGAAACATATAATTTAAATGTGGCACATAGTTATGATGAATATATTCAATTAAGTGGAAAACATGTATATTATGATTTTTTAATGTGGGGTGTTTTGATTAATAAACAATTATATTTGGATTGTTTGTTGTTAGTGGAAGAGTATGGTTTAGATAATATAAATTTTATTGAAGATGTTACAATGGGTTTTTTATTAATAAACAAAACAAATAATTATTCTTATATTGAAAATAAATTATATAAATACTATAAAAATACTAATTCTTTAACAAATAGTAGTCAATTTGATTTAAAATTAAAGTTGCGTATAATAAATATGATTATAAGGTTTTTTAATACTATGAAAAATAAATATCCACAAGATTTTAATAATAAAATTTATATATCAAATTTATATATGCTAATAAGACTGAAATATAAATCAGAAAAAGAATTAAATTGTAATATTATAGGTAGATTACTTGGTAAAATATCGTATGAAATAAATAAGTTAAAGTTAAAAATATGTCACTAATATCAATAATCCTACCAACTTATAATGTTGAAAAGTATATTGCAAGAGCACTTGAAAGCTGCATAAATCAAACTTTAAAAGATATAGAAATAATAGTAGTAGATGATAAAGGTCAAGATAAAAGCATTGATATTGCATATGAATATGCAAATAAAGATAGTAGGATAAAAATTATTCATAATATAACAAATAAAGGCACTTATGAAGCTAGAAATATAGGTGTAAGAAATGCTAATTCTGAATTAATTATGTTTTTAGACCCAGATGATGAATTAGAGCTTAATGCTTGTGAGATTGTTTATACTAATATGTTAGATGGAAGTGATATGTTATGTTTTAATGCTAGAAAAATTAATTTAGATGGCACTATAAAAAATATGCTAGTGTTTAATAACAATATATTTTATGTATATAATTTTGAACAATTTATTAATACAAAGGATTCTTTTTGGAATTTATGTTTTAAATGTTTTAAGAAACATAAATTATTAGAGTCTATTAATAATACAAAAATTAGTACTAAAATTTTAATGGCAGAAGATGCTTTATTGTTTTATTTTGCTCTTGCTAATATAAATATAATCAAATCAATTTCTGATTGTATTTATAATTATTATAACAATCCAAATTCATCAATGAATATTAGCAGTATTGATGTATTAAAAAATAATATTATAAATGAACGTTATGTTTTAAATATTATTAGTGATACATATATAGATAATACCAATAGAATAAAAAAAGTATTATTGTATAGATTAAAATTATCTTTAGCTTACAAACAATATCTTTATAATTCTCAAGTATTTCCAAAGTTTAAGCTGATTTTTAGATTAATACTGAGTTTAAGAAAAAAATATTATAGAATAATAGCTTGTTTTTCAAAATTTATTATTTAAATTTATTTAATATTTTTGCAAGCATAGATTTTTTGGTTATTTGTATTTCTGGTGTTTGTATAAAAATATTGTCCCTTGTATCTTTTATTATATCATTTATGTAATTATTTTTAACAACATGATTTTGTATTGTGCTTTCTAGGGTATTTAATTGTAAAAAATTATTATTTTTTATAAATAGTAAATCTGTATTTGGAGTATGATTAGATGAAAATAACATATCTTTATATATGAAATTATGTATAATACTATCCTTATTATAATTAATATGACTTATGTTTTTATTATTGGCAAAATCTATGCCAGTATAGTATATGTTTTTATATCCCAAAGATTTACCTAACAACATTAGTAATACACCAGATGTAGGTCTTAAATCATTAAATTCATTTAGCAAACATAGTTCTTTTAAGATTGTATTGTTTATAAAATTATTTAATATCATCACAAAAGGCATTGTTTGTATAAAATCATTTATATTGAAGTTTATATCCCAATTTTTATTTATATAATTTAAACATACATATTCAACATGGTATTCTTGTTTGCTTATTAAAGTATTTAATGTTTTTAATTGAGAGTAAATAACCATTGGATTAAACATAACAAGTTTTATGTTTTTTCCTAAATAATACTTATCTTCACAATAGAACTGATTACACCTAAATACGTCATATTCTTTTGGCATTGAATTTAAATCTATATTTTTAAGACTTGGGCCATTTCCAGCCACTATTAAATTGTCGCTAGTTCTATTGAATTGAAGCATTTTAAAGTTCCTTTTTTGTTACATTTAAAATATATTATAGTGTTTAAAAATAAAATAAGGGGTTTAAATGCAAATTTTAAATAGAATTATAGATACAAATCATCCAGCTCTAATTATTGCGGAAATTGGTATTAATCATGGTGGTAGCCTTGAAGTTGCTAAACAAATGGTAGATGCGGCTCATCGTGCAGGAATTGAAGTTGTAAAACATCAAACCCATATAGTAGAAGATGAGATGAGTAAAGAAGCTAAGAAGGTAATTCCAGGAAACTCAAACGATAGTATATATGATATTATGGCTAGATGTGCCTTAAATGAGGTTGATGAACTAGAGCTTAAAAAATATGTAGAAAGTAAAGGTATGATTTTTATATCAACCCCATTTAGCCGTGCAGCAGCTCTTAGATTAGAGAGTTTTGGAGTAGGTGCATATAAAATAGGTTCTGGCGAGATGAATAATTACCCACTTTTAAAATTAATTGCTAGCTTTCATAAACCGACAATTATATCAACAGGCATGAATGATATAGCTTCTATTAAAAAAGCTGTAAAGATTTTCAAAGATGAAAATACCCCTATTGCATTACTTCATACAACAAATCTTTATCCAACACCACCACAGTTAGTAAGGCTTGGGGCTATGCAAGAGATGATGAACGAATTCCCTGATTTAGAAATTGGACTTAGCGATCATACTTTAAACAATAACTCATCAATTGCAGCTATTGCTTTAGGAGCAACGATAATTGAAAGACATTTTACCGATCATAAAAATAGAATTGGTGAAGATATAGTTTGTTCTATGGATGAAAATGAAGCAAGAGAGCTTGTAAATGCTGCAAAAGAACTTCATCAAATGAAAGGTGGCAAAAAAGAAGCAGCTAAAGAAGAAAAAGTAACCATTGATTTTGCATTTGCAACTTGTGTAAGCATAAAACCTATTAAAAAAGGAGAGATGTTTAGCGTGGATAATCTTTGGGTAAAACGCCCTGGAACAGGTGAAATACTAGCTGAACATTATGAAAGTTTATTGGGTAAAAAAGCAAGATATGATATAGAAAATGATACTCATATAACTTGGGATATGGTAAATGAGTAAAAAAATACTTTTTGTAAGTGGAACAAGAGCAGATTGGGGGAAAATAAAACCATTAATAGAAAAAATTCAAAAGGATAATAGTTTAAATTATATGATTTATGCTTGTGGTATGCATTTACTAGAGCAATTTGGAAGCACTTATAAAGAAATTATCAAAGATGGATTTTCAAATTTATATTTAGCAAAAAAATATAAAACAAATAAAACTGATATAAATTTATCTCATTTTATAAGTGATTTTAGCGAGTTTGTAAGTTCATATAAACCTGATATGATAGTAATTCACGGGGATAGACCGGAGGCTTTAGGTGGTGCTATTGTTGGAGCATTTAATAATATTTTAGTAGCCCATATTGAAGGTGGAGAAAAAAGTGGCACTATAGATGATAGTATAAGACACTCGGTTACTAAACTATCTCATATACATTTTGTCGCAAATGATGAAGCTAAGGCTAGACTTATTCAACTAGGAGAAGATGAAAAAACTATTTTTGTGATAGGTTCTGCAGATATTGATGTAATGTTAAGTGATAATTTGCCAAATTTAGATGATGTTAAGTCATATTACAATATAGAGTTTAAAGATTATGCAATATTTTCATTTCATCCTGTTACAACTGAAGTTCATTCTATGCAATATCAAATTGAGAATTTAATTCAACTATTAATTAATAGTAATAAAAACTATATTTGCATATATCCGAATAATGATTTGGGTAGCGATATTATTTTAAATGAATTAAAGAAGTTAAAAACTAATTCAAAATTTAAATTATTTCCATCAATTAAATTTGAAAAATTTTTAACACTTTTAAAATATGCTGAATTTATTATAGGAAATAGTTCAGCTGGTATTAGAGAAGCTAGAGTATATGGGACTTATTGTATAAATATAGGTTCAAGGCAAAATTCAAGAGTAAAAGAAAATATAAAATATATAAAAACATTTAAATCAGATGATATGCAATTACTTGATTTTATTAAAACACATAATTTTAATATAAAAAATAAAGATAATTCTTTTAGTAGTGGAAATTGTGCAGGTGAATTTCTTAAAATTTTAAATAATAAAAAGACTTGGAAAATTAATTTGCAAAAAAGGTTCAATGATTTATGAAGGTTTTAGCAATTATTCCGGCAAGAAGTGGTAGTAAAGGTGTAAAAGACAAAAACATTAGATTAGTAAATAAAATTCCTTTAATGGCATATACAATTAGTGCAGCTATTAAATCTGAAATTTTTGATGAAATAATGGTGTCTACTGATAGTATAGAATATGCGAGTATTGCTAAAAAATATGGTGCAAGTGTGCCATTTTTACGTTCAGAAAAAACAAGTGGTGATACAGCTAAAACCTTAGATTGTATCTTAGAAGTCCTAGATGAGTATAAAAAAATAGATAAAACATTTGATATTTTAATAATTTTACAACCAACATCACCACTTAGAGATGCCGAAGATATTAAAGGAGCTTTTAATACATTTTTAAAGTATAAAAAAAGTGTAGTTAGTGTATGTGAAGGTGATAATGTTGTTTTATTAAGAACTATCAGTGATGGTAAATTAGAAAAAATAATAGAACAAAATAGTACTATAAGACGTCAAGATTTTAAGAAAAACTATAAAATTAATGGAGCTATTTATATAAATTATATTAAAGACTTAGATGAAAATACGAGTTTTAATGATAACGAAATAGCTTTTATTATGGAAAAATCCCATTCACTTGATATAGATACTGAGTGGGACTTGAAAGTACTTAATAGCATAATTTAATGACATAAATTATTTTATAATATAATAGTTTTTTTTAAAATTATCAAATAAATTGCAGGTTTGTATTAATAAACTTAAAGTATTCTAAAGAAAAGGTAAAAATATGAAAAATATAAAATCAGCAATTTATACAAACGAACTAAATATAATAAATATTGAAGCAATGATGTCAAAGGGCTTACCTGCTTTTAATATCGTAGGATTAGCAAGCACTAGTATCAAAGAAAGCGTAGATAGGATAAAATCAGCTTTTGCTAATCTTGATGACTTTACAATGCCTTGCAAAAAAATCGTAATAAATTTAAGCCCATCAGATATTCCTAAAAATGGTAGTTATTTTGATTTAGCAATTGCGCTTTTAGTATATTTTTATGAAAAAGATTTAGATAATGATTATTATGTATTTGGAGAGCTTGGGTTAAATGGGGATATTAAAAGCACTTCGGGGCTTTTTTCTATTTTATTATTTTTAGCTAGATTTAAGCCAAATTCTAAGGTTTTAGTGCCTAAAGACTTAGCAAATAAAATTAGCTTGATTTATAATTTGCAGTGTTATGCTGTCGGGAATTTACTTGAAGCTTTTGAATTTTTTACTAGCGAAGATAAGGAAAAATTCAGAATAAACTATAATGAAAATATTTTTAATTCTTTAATCAAAATCAATAATAAAAGTTATATAAAAAATACAAATTACCCACTAGATTTTATAGACATTAGGGGGCAAGAACAAGCAAAATTAGCTTGTAAAATAGCAGCTTTAGGAATGCACAATATTATGCTAGAAGGCTCACCTGGAAGTGGTAAGAGTATGTGTGCTAAAAGGCTAGTTTATATAATGCCTCCACTTAGCGTTGATGAGATTTTAGAAAATAATGCTTATAGGAGCTTAAATGGCGAGAAGCTTGATTTTTCGTCTATTAGAAGCTTTAGAAGTCCGCATAGAAGCTCAACTATTAGCTCAATTTTAGGTGGTGGGACTAAAAATGCTAGGATAGGCGAAATTGCTTTGGCAAATAATGGGGTTTTGTTTTTTGATGAATTTACTTATTTTAATAAGCAAATTATAGAAAGCCTAAGAGAGCCTTTAGAAGATAATTTAATCAATATCTCAAGGGTTAATTCAAAAATATCTTATAAAACTAAATTCTTATTCATATCAGCCTTAAATCCTTGCCCTTGTGGAAATCTCTTTAAAAAAGAGCAAAATTGCAAATGCCTTGAGCGTGATATTATAAGGTATAAAAGCAAGATTTCAGAGCCGATTTATGATAGGATTGATTTATATGTGGCGGTTGATGAGGTTGATATGAACGCAAAAGCAAGTGTTAGTAGCAAGGATTTAGCTAATGAGATTTTAAAGGCTTTTATCTTTCAAAAAGAGATAAGAAAGCAAGATGAGTTTAATGGTAAATTAAGCGATGAAGATATTAAAAAATACTGCATTTTAGAAGATAGTGCAAGAGATATTTTTAACAAAGCTATTAATAATTATCATTTAAGTGCTAGGGCTGCTAATAAGGTTTTAAAGGTTGCTAGGTCTTTGGCTGATTTTGAAGAGAGATTAAAAATAAACGAAAAAGATATAAAAATAGCTTTATCTTTTAGATATAGAGCAAAACATTAGATTTTGATTTTAAATTCTTGAGTTTTAAAGAATTTAAAATTAGTAGTTAAAGTTAAATCAATAATCTAACAATTGATTATCAAATACAATACTTTTCATACCTTTTAAAGCAGAGAATAAAACAATTTTTCTTTTTGTTATATAACTTATATTTGTCTAAATCAAGATTTTCTTTAGATATAACTTCATTAAAATCTCTTTCAAGTTCTTGAATTAATTTTTAGCTTTTTGTATTGCTGATACTAAGTTTTGATAAGAGTAATTTGTTTTATCTTTTTTTATTAATTCACAATAATCATCCAATAAGATATAACAAGCTTTGAAATTATTTATGATTTCGCGCTTTTTGGCAAATTTTTGCCCCATATTTTTTAGTGTTTTTAGCTCCTTATTTTGCTTAAAAAATTTTTGTGATTATAAAATAATAAATAATTAAATTCCTTAAAAATTGGTTTTAATAATTTTATTTTTAAGCTTTTATTAAGAGTGGGGGGAGGGGTATTATTATATTTTTAAAATTATTTTAGGAGATATTATGAAAAAATTAGTTTTTTCGTTAATTTGCGTAAATGCTTTTGCAAGCAATTTTGTTGGTTTGGATATTTATGGAACTAGTTTGGTTGAAGAAAATGGAGTTAGTTTAGAAGATAATTTTGTTGGTAGAGCTGATTTGTATACAAATAGATTTTACACAAATGAAGAAAATCATTTTGTATATGATATTAGATTTACCCACGCTGAAATTAATAGTGATTTTGTAAATTCATATAATGTTAAAGGTAAAATCAAAGATAGCTTTAATAGTTTTTCAGCACTTGGTGGTTATGGAATTTTAGTTGGTAATGATATGTCTTTATCGTTGTTAGGTGGTCTAGGTTATGCTAGTAGAAGTTTTGAAACTAAGTTTTATAATATTGATACAAATGATATTAATGTTAGTGCAAATTCAATGTTTTTAAAGACCGGTGTTGCAGCTAGAAAACAATTTGAAAATAATTTTACAATGAGTGGCGGTGTGTATCTTAAATATTATTTTGACACTATAAAAGAAAAAGATTTGAATGCAGAATTTGATATATCTTTAGGTTATACATTTGCGAATAATATTTATGCAGGAGTAAGATTTGGTTATGTTAATGATATTAGCAAAGGCGTTAGCATAGGACTTGCATTAAGCTATAAATTTTAAAATTTACTCAAGCCTTTAAAGGTTTGAGTAAAAATATTTTAATAATCAATTAGCTCTACATAAACTTGCTCTTTATCATCTGTGTAATAAGTTTTATATTTTATTGTAGTTTCGTTTTCTCCACCATTCACAACTATGCCTTTTATCTTACCATCTGTTATTTTACTGCTTAATTCATTTGGCATAGTTGGATAAACAAATTTCAAATTAGCATTACAATATCTTGCTCTATCATCTTCGTTTTTTAGTGTTACAAAGCTAGAAAAATCCATCTTAACATTACTGCTTACATATTTTATTATTTGATTTAATAAATCAATTACGGGTTTATAAGCATTTGCTGCGTAGCTTTCGGCAAAATTACCATTATATGAATAATCATAATCTTTAAACTCTCGCACTTTAATTATCGTATTTTCTACTTCATCTTGAAATGCTTTAATAACGCCGTATTTAAATATTACTTCAGGAGCATTTTCTCTTATAAGCTCTTCTAAGGCTTCAAGCGCTACTTCATCATTGCATTTTGGTGTATTATCAAAAAAAGAAAAATTAAAAGCACTTAAATATGTGCTTAAAAATAAACTAATTATTATTTTTTTCATTGTTACTCCTATTATCTTCAAATATTTTTGCAATAGCTTGAGAGATGTTTTCATTATTTGGGTTATTGTCTAATATAAATAATTTTAAAAACTCAACGCCAAAATGCGATGGGAAAATAAAATAACAATCATTGTGAAAATTATCCTTAGGAAAATGATTTGTCCTTATCCCTATTGATAATTCACCCTTATTTGTCTGTGCTTCACCGACTACTACTTCAAAATATTTATCTTTATAAATTAGTTTGAAAGGATAGTTTTTACTATCAATAAAAGGCTTTTTAATTTGCATTTCTTGCCCTTACTAAGTCTATGATATTATTAACCTTTTCTAAGTTTTTATTTCTTAAAATTGCACCTATTATAAATAAATCAAATAGGCACCAAAAAGCAATGAATTTGTCTAAATCTAAAATACCCGATATCTCTGGATTTATTTCCTTGAGATTAGATGCTATTATTAATAAAATTAATTTCATACAACCTACCGAAAACATATTAATTCTAAACCAAGCTACACCATAACAACCTAATAATAGATTATAAAGCCAAAAGCAAGTAACAGGACTATCAAGCTTGTCTTTTTTTAGTATTTTAGCAACTTCGTTAAGCTCTGTCTCGCTTAAACTTTCTAGTTTTTTTAATAATTCTTCATTACTCATAATAGGTTCTGATGACTTTATATTTTTTATGAGAAATTTTCTAAATCTACCTATTTTTTTAGGCAACTTGTCTTGAATTGAAGAGAATAAAATCGTCGCATTCATTTTTAATCCTTTTAAAATAAAATAAAAACGAGATAATACCCCCCCCCCCATTCTTAATTTATGCTTAAAACTATTTAAAATGCTTAAAAAAATTGTAGAATTTGAAATAGGAATTTGAATTTTCCTATTTCGTAAGATTTATATAAATTTTACTTTTTCGTTAAACGAAAATCTCATTTTTTTATGTTTTGGTTGTCCGTTTGCTCTATAACCAAAAGTTAAAACCAAAGCGCAAAATTCATCTTTTGGTAAAAATTCTTCATTAATCGGTGCTTCGTCGTATCCTCCGATAATGCAAGAATCAACGCCTAAAGTATGAGCGCAATTTACCATATTTGTAGCTGCTATATAGCATTGTAAAGCTCCATATTCGTGAGCGTTTCTAGTTTCTAAACGCTTTAGATAAGGCGAATATAATTCATAAACTTTATCAAAATCTTCTCTTCTTTTAAGTGCATTTTGAACTACGCTACCCTTTGGGTCAAAATTATTTTTTGCAGCTACAATTACAGCAAAAGCACAAGTTTCAAATTGTCTTTTAGAATTACAAAATTGTTTTAATTTTTCAATGTTTTCAGGATTTTGTAAAACATAAAAAGTCCAAGGCTCAAGCCCTAATGAGCTAGGGCTTAAAATTCCAGCTTCTAAAATAGCATTGATTTTTGCTTGAGAAACTTTTTCGTTATTAAATTCTTTACAAGCAAAACGAGTTTTTAATAAGTGCAAATAATTCATTCTTCGTCCTTTCTAGCTTTTTTTTGAGCTAATATATTTTCTTTATTATCTTCTATTAATAATCTATTTCTTTCTATTAGCTTCATTGCTTCGTTTAATTTATCATCAATTACTGATATTTTTTGTTTTAATAGATTTATTCTTGCGTTGAAATATTGCGTAATTAAAAATGCTATCAGTAAAAATACGATTAGTATAACTAGTAAATACAAGCTTCCCATTTTAATCCTTTATATCAATATAAAATATTGTTTTATTTTCTATATTTTCTATATTTATTACAGAAAAATTAGTATAAATCATATTAGATAATTCTTTAATATTAGTAATATTATTTTGTGCTAATAGCCTTAAAACCCTGCCACGATAGACTTTTGAACTATGAGATAATTGCTTATTATTTTTCATAAAAATAAAAGTTGCGTGCGGAATTTGAATTTGATAATAGTCTTTATAAATATCAGCTCTAAGGTCAATTGCAAATTCTTTTATTATTTCATTTAGATTATTTGTTGTATCTTTTAAATATTCTTTAGCTTGGTTGATTTTGTTTAATTTCACCCCTTGTTTGAGTTTATAAAATGGTATCTCATCATTTGCAAGAATAGGTCCAAAAAGGTTGGAAAATATAATTACATTATCATCAATATATGTTTTTTCTTCATTACTTAAACTATTGTAATCTAATTCTTTATAGCTAACTCCTTGATATAAAATTATTGCTTTATATAATTTATTAGAGAAATTATTTAATATATTTTGGGTATTTTTAACACCAAAAATTAATTCTAAATTATCAAAATGATTTATATATTCCTTTATATATGATTTTCTAAATTGAGATTTTATTGAGAGATTGTCTAAATTTAAATTAGTAAAAAATATCTTTAATTCATCTATATTACAAGCATTTAAGCTATTTATTTTTTCTTCACTTGGTGAAAACAAAATTTTCATATTGCTCCTTTTTTTAAAAAAATTATAACTTACTCTTGACAAATGAAAAATTTTTACATATAATGCCGTCTTTCATTTTTGATTTATGCTGGTTTAGCTCAGTTGGTAGAGCAGCTGCCTTGTAAGCAGCAGGTCGGGGGTTCAAGTCCCTTAACCAGCTCCATTTTATTTTTAGCAGTGTTTGACCAGAACAAAAAAGGCTTTATTTTTATAAATAAAGGTGAGTTACTCAAGTGGCCAACGAGGGCAGACTGTAAATCTGCTGGCTTTGCCTTCCGTGGTTCGAATCCACGACTCACCACCATTATAGATGCGGGAATAGCTCAGTTGGCTAGAGCATCAGCCTTCCAAGCTGAGGGTCGCGAGTTCGAGTCTCGTTTCCCGCTCCAACTTTTTTGCAAGAACTGGGAGCTGTAATTTTTATCGCTTCACAAGTTTTTCCAAAAATAGTTTAAGTTTTAGTGTATTTGTTGTCTAAAGTTATAATTTTTCTGAGCGCTCGTATGGCTCAGAGGTAGAGCACTCCCTTGGTAAGGGAGAGGTCGTGGGTTCAAGTCCCACTATGAGCTCCATTTATTCAAAAAGGTAATAATTTTAGACTAGTAATTAATTTTATTAATACGGAGGAAGTATTATGGCAAAGGAAAAATTCTCACGTAATAAACCACACGTGAATATCGGAACAATTGGTCACGTTGACCACGGTAAAACTACTTTAACTGCTGCTATTTCAGCTGTTTTATCAAGAAAAGGTCTTGCAGAGCTTAAAGATTATGATAATATTGATAATGCTCCAGAAGAAAAAGAAAGAGGTATTACAATTGCTACTTCTCATATTGAGTATGAAACTGAAAATCGTCACTACGCTCACGTAGACTGCCCAGGCCACGCAGACTATGTTAAAAACATGATTACAGGTGCTGCACAAATGGATGGCGCTATTCTTGTTGTTTCAGCAGCAGACGGCCCAATGCCACAAACTAGAGAACACATTCTACTATCACGCCAAGTTGGTGTTCCATATATCGTAGTATTTATGAACAAAGCTGATATGGTTGATGATGCTGAATTATTAGAGCTAGTTGAAATGGAAATTAGAGAATTATTAAGTTCGTATGATTTCCCAGGCGATGACACTCCAATCGTATCTGGTTCAGCTTTACAGGCTTTAGAAGAAGCAAAAGCTGGTAAAGATGGCGAATGGTCAGCTAAAATTTTAGAGTTAATGGCTCAAGTAGATAGCTATATCCCAACTCCAGTTCGTGATACTGACAAAGATTTCTTAATGCCAATTGAAGACGTATTCTCAATTTCAGGTCGTGGTACAGTTGTAACAGGACGTATTGAAAAAGGTATCGTTAAAGTTGGAGATACTATTGAAATCGTTGGTATTAGAGATACTCAAACAACAACAGTTACTGGTGTTGAAATGTTTAGAAAAGAAATGGAGCAAGGTGAAGCTGGTGATAACGTAGGTGTATTACTACGCGGAACAAAAAAAGAAGATGTTATTCGTGGTATGGTTCTTGCTAAACCAAAAACTATTACTCCACATACAGACTTTGAAGCTGAAGTTTATATCTTAACTAAAGAAGAAGGTGGTAGACATACTCCATTCTTTAATAACTATAGACCACAGTTTTATGTAAGAACAACTGACGTTACAGGTTCTATTCAGTTAGCAGAAGGCACAGAAATGGTTATGCCTGGTGATAACGTAAGAATTACTGTATCATTAATTCAACCAGTTGCACTTGAAGAAGGTACTCGTTTTGCTATCCGTGAAGGTGGTAGAACAGTTGGTTCAGGTGTTGTATCAAAAATTATTAAGTAATTTAAATGAGTAGGTTTTATGACCTACTCTAAAAACTAAAAGGAAATGTTATGAGAATTAAAATTGGTTTAAAATGCGAAGAAACAGGCGATATTAATTATAGTACGTTTAAAAATTCAAAGAATACTACTGAAAAGTTAGAACTTAAAAAGTATTGCCCAAGATTAAGAAAACATACAGTTCATAAAGAAGTTAAGTTAAAAAGCTAATTTTAGGGCAATAGCTCCAACGGTAGAGCGCCGGATTCCAAATCCGATGGTTGGGGGTTCGAATCCCTCTTGCCCTGCCAATTAAAGGTTTTAAAATGGAAAAATTAATAAATTATTTTAAGTTATCAAAAGCTGAGTTAGCAAAAGTATTTTTTCCAACTAAAGGACAAGTAAAAAATGCTTTTATTACGGTAGTTGTTGTAGTTACCGTTATTTCTTTATTTTTAGCTTTTGTTGATTTTATTATGTCTTTTTCATTAAAGAGTATTTTATAAGGGCGCGAGATGAATTTTAAATGGTATGCAATTCAGACTTACGCAGGTAGCGAAATGGCTGTAAAAAGAGCTATTGAGAAATTATGTTATGAAAATGGAATTTCTGATAGATTAAAAGAAGTTTTGGTTCCTACAGAAGATGTTATTGAAACAGGTAAGAATGGAAAACAGAAAATTACAGCAAAATGTTTATATTCTAGCTATGTTTTTGCAAACATTGATTTAGATATAGAGTTATGGCATAAAATTCAAAAATTGCCTAAAGTTGGAAGATTTATTGGAGAATCTAAAAAACCTACTCCTTTAAGTGAGAAGGATGTTAATTTGATTTTAGAAAAAGCTAATAATAAAAAAGCTCCAAGACCTAAAATTTTCTTTGAAAATGGAGAAAGTGTTAGGATTACTGAAGGCTCGTTTGCGAATTTTACAGGTATTGTAGAAGAATACGATATGGTTAGGGGTACTTTAAAACTTAATGTTTCAATTTTTGGAAGAAGTACGCCAGTTGAAATACTATATTCACAAGTAGAAAAAATTATTTAATAAATTAAGGAGTCATTATGGCTAAAAAAGTTGTTGGGGAAATTAAATTACAAATAGCTGCAACAAAGGCAAATCCATCACCACCAGTAGGACCTGCTTTAGGACAACAAGGTGTTAATATTATGGAATTTTGTAAGGCTTTCAATGAGCGTACAAAAGATATGGCGGGATATAATATTCCAGTAGTTATAACAGTATATGCTGATAAAAGTTTTACATTTATAACAAAACAACCACCTGCTACAGATTTAATTAAAAAAGCTGCAGGTATTTCAAAAGGAACTGATAATCCTTTAAAAAATAAAGTAGGTAAGCTAACTAAAGCTCAAATACTTGAAATTGTTGATAGAAAAATTGCTGACTTAAATACAAAAGATCGTGAGCAAGCTGCTAAGATTATTGCAGGTTCTGCTAGATCAATGGGTGTTGAAGTAGTAGATTAATAAGAACCTAACCGCCGGGTTAAGGCGGAAGCACTTTAAAAAATGCGGAGAAAAATATGGCAAAAAAAGCAAAAAGAATTCAAGAATTATTAAAAAAAGTTGATTTAACAAAAGAATATTCACTAAATGATGGTATTAAAGTTATTAAAACTTTATCATCAGCTAAATTTGATGAAACCGTTGAAATAGCAATGAAATTAAATGTTGATCCAAGACATGCTGATCAAATGGTAAGAGGTTCAGTAGTATTACCAGAAGGAACTGGCAAAAAGGTTCGTGTAGCTGTGATTGCAAAAGATATTAAAGCTGATGAAGCGAAAGCAGCAGGAGCTGATATTGTTGGTGATGATGATTTAGTAGAAGAAATTCAAAAAGGTAATATTAATTTTGATGTATTAATAGCAACTCCAAATTTAATGGGGCTAGTTGGTAAAGTTGGCCGTATTTTAGGACCTAAAGGTTTAATGCCAAATCCTAAAACAGGAACAGTTACTATGGATGTAGCTCAAGCTGTTAAAAATGCTAAATCAGGACAAGTTAATTTCCGTGTAGATAAACAAGGAAATATTCATGCTGGTTTAGGTAAAGTTAGTTTTTCTGAAGAAAAATTATTAAATAACGTTAGTGCTTTTGTAAAAGCAATTAATAAACACAAACCTGCAACTGCAAAAGGTAGATATATTAAGAGTGCAACTCTATCTTTAACAATGAGTCCAGGTTTAAAACTTGAAACTCAAGAATTATTAGATTTAAAATAATTTTTTCTATGAATAGCTATTTTTTAAACTTTTTATGTTAAAAATATAGCTATTCTTTTTCAAATTTTTATTTTAGTTTTTTTGCGTAAAGAATTTAAATAAAAATTTGATTTGTGACAGCCGAGGTTTATTACTTAATTGACTTTTGTCTCTCTGCTTAAATCATAAATCGGAAAGGAGAAACGATGACAAGAAACCAAAAAGAAGAACTAATAGCTAGACTTTCTGATGAATTTACAACAAACAATGCTGTTGTTGTTTGTAATTATAAAGGTATTATTACTAAGCAATTAGAAGTATTACGTGATTCTGCAAGAGTTGCTAATGTTAAAGTAGAAGTTATTAAAAATACTTTAGCTAGTATTGCTTTAGAAAAATCAGGCAAAAATGGTTTAACACTTAAAGATACAAATATTTATCTTTGGGGAGAAGACGCGTTAGCAGTTACAAAAGTAGCAGCTAAATTTGCTGAAAAAAATAATGCGTTTGAAGTTAAGTTTGGTCACATAGATGGTGAA
Source organism: Campylobacter sp. RM9334 (assembly GCF_020138145.1). Lineage (NCBI taxonomy): Bacteria > Pseudomonadati > Campylobacterota > Epsilonproteobacteria > Campylobacterales > Campylobacteraceae > Campylobacter > Campylobacter sp. RM9334. The sequence continues at coordinate 29,603 of NZ_JACGAX010000012.1, read as the reverse complement.
GTTGCAGATGCTAATAAAATTACTGCATTATCTAAAATGCCATCTCGTGAAGAGTTACTTGCTATGTTATTGCAAGTTTGGAATGCGCCGATTCAAAATTTCACAATCGGTTTAAATGCACTTAAAGAAAAAAAAGAACAAGAATAATTTTATAAAGGATAAAAAATGGCAATTACAAAACAAGATGTATTAGAATATATCTCAAATCTAAGTGTTTTAGAACTATCTGAATTAGTTAAAGAATTTGAAGAAAAATTTGGTGTTAGTGCAGCTCCTGTAATGGTTGCTGGTGCTGTAGGTGGTGCTGCAGCTGCTGCTGAAGAAGAAAAAACAGAATTTAACGTTGTGTTAGTAGATTCAGGTGCTAACAAAATTAATGTTATTAAAGTAGTACGTGCATTAACAGGATTAGGCTTAAAAGAAGCTAAAGATGCTGTTGAAGGTACTCCATCAACATTAAAAGAAGGTGTTAGCAAAGCAGATGCTGAAGAAGCTAAAAAACAACTTGAAGAAGCTGGCGCTAAGGTTGAACTTAAATAATTTATTTAGCCCTATTTTTAGGGCTATTTTTGTATTGTGTTGTTTTTACAACAAAACTATTCTTTCAAAACTTACCAAGAGGTACATATATGTTAAATAGCTTACATTCAGGAAACAGATTAAGGGTGGATTTTTCAAACGTTCCACAGCAAATTGAGATTCCAAATCTATTACAATTACAGCAAAAAAGCTTTGATTATTTTTTAAATATTGGTAATGAAGACAGGGAAAGTGGTATAGAAAAAGTTTTTAAATCTTTTTTTCCTGTTAGTGATTCTCAAAATAGATTAAGTTTAGATTACGTATCTTGTGAATTTGTAAAGCCTAAATACACAGTAAGAGAGTGTATGGAAAGAGGTCTTACGTATGCAGCTAACTTGCGTGCAAAAATTCGCTTGACGTTATATGATAGAGATGAAAAAACTGGTGAAAAAATTGGAATTAAAGATATAAAAGAACAAGATATTACTATTCGTGATATACCTTTAATGACAGATAGAGTTTCTTTCGTTATCAATGGGGTTGAAAGAGTAGTTGTAAATCAGCTTCATAGAAGTCCAGGTGTTATTTTTAAAGAAAGCGAAGAAGGTAATAAATTACTTTATTCTAGCCAAATTATACCTGATAGAGGAGCTTGGATTTATTTTGAATTTGATTCAAAAAATATTTTATATGCAAGAATTAATAAAAGAAGAAAATTCCAAGCAACACTTTTATTAAGAGTATTAGGATATAGCAAAGAAGATATTATTCAATTATTTTATCCAATTCAAACAATAACACTAAAAAAACATAAATTCTATACAAAATTTGATATTAATGCTATAGGCGATAGAGTTGAATTTGATTTAATTAATGAAAAAGGTGAAGTTGTTCACGAAGCAGGTAAGAAATTAACTAAAAGAAAAATTAAAGAGCTTGAAGAATCAGGTTTAAAATTAATAGAATATCCTGTTGATATTTTAGCTAATCGTCAATTAGCAGAGCCTGTATATGATAAAAATACTGGGGAATTATTATTTGATACTCTTACAATGCTTGATGAAGATAAGCTAATTGCTTTAGTTCATAATGGTAGTGATTTTAAAATAGCTAATGATGTTGGTTCAGGAATTGATGATTCAATGTTAAAAACTCTTCAAAATGATTTAGATATGTTTAAATCATTTAAGCGTTCAGAAAACTATGAAAACGAAGAAGAATTTGCAATAGCTAAAATATTTAGAGTATTAAGACCAGGTGATCCTGTTGTTTTAGAAGCAGCAAAAACTTATATTTTAGATATGTTATTTAACCCTGAAAGATACGATATAACAAGAGTTGGTCGTATGAAAATGAACCATAAATTAGGACTTGATGTTCCTGAATATGTAACCGTTTTAACTAGAGAAGATATAGTAAAAACTATTCAATATCTTTACAGAATTAAATCAGGTCGTGGATATTTAGATGATAGAGACCATTTAGGAAATAGAAGAATTAGAGCTATTGGTGAGTTATTAACTAATGAATTACACATAGGTTTTGCAAAAATTCAAAAAGGTATTAAAGATAAATTAAGCTCAATTACTACTCCTATTGAAGAATTAATGCCAAGTGATTTAGTGAATTCAAAAATGATTACTTCTACACTACTTGATTTCTTTACGGGTGGTCAATTATCACAATTTATGGATCAAACAAATCCACTTAGTGAAGTTACACATAAAAGAAGATTATCGGCTTTAGGTGAGGGTGGTTTAGTAAAAGAAAGAGCAAGTTTTGAAGCTCGTGATGTTCATACAACTCATTATGGAAGAATTTGTCCTGTTGAAACTCCAGAAGGTCAAAATATCGGTCTTATTAACTCACTTTCAACTTATGCAAAAGTTAATGATTTAGGTTTTGTTGAAGCTCCTTATAGAAAAGTTGTAGATGGTAAAATAAGCGATGAAATTGTGTATTTAACAGCTACTCAAGAAGAAGGAATTTGTATTGCACCAGCTTCTACGAAAGTAGATGAAAATGGAAATATTGTTGATGATTTAATTGAAGCTAGAATAGATGGAGAAACGATACTAGCAAAACGCGAAGATGTAGGACTTATTGACCTTACTTCAGGGGCTATCGTTGGGCTTGCAGCTTCGTTAATTCCTTTCCTAGAACACAATGACGCAAACCGTGCGCTAATGGGTTCAAACATGCAGCGTCAAGCAGTTCCATTGCTTACTGCTACTGCTCCAATAGTTGGAACAGGTATGGAAAGAGTAGTAGCAAGAGATGCGTGGGAAGCAATCAAAGCTAAGCGTTCAGGTAAAGTAGAAAAAGTTGATAGCAATAATATATTTATATTAGGCGAAGATGATAATGGTTTATATATAGACCATTACAAACTAGAAAAGAACTTAAGAACAAACCAAAATACAACATTTTCTCAAAAACCAATTGTAAGAAAAGGCGATATAGTAAAAGTAGGACAAGTAATTGCAGATGGCCCTTCTATGGATCAAGGAGAGCTTGCTATTGGTAAAAATGCTTTAATTGCATTTATGCCTTGGAATGGTTACAACTACGAAGATGCTATTGTAATGAGCGAAAAAATGATTCGTGAAGACGCATTTACTAGTGTTCATGTTTATGAAAAAGAAATAGAAGCTCGTGAATTAAAAGATGGCGTTGAAGAAATTACTCGTGATATTCCGAATGTAAAAGATGAAGATATAGCACATTTAGATGAAAGCGGTATTGTAAGAATCGGAACACATGTAAAACCTGGTATGATTTTAGTAGGTAAAGTTTCTCCTAAAGGTGAAGTAAAACCAACTCCTGAAGAGAGATTATTAAGAGCGATTTTCGGAGAAAAAGCAGGTCATGTAGTTAATAAATCTTTATACGCAGGTGCTAGTGTTGAAGGCGTTGTAATTGATGTAAAAGTATTTACAAAAAAAGGTCATGAAAAAGATGCTCGTGCAAAAGCAGCTCAAGACGCTGAACGCTTAGTATTAGAAAAAGACTATCATGATAGATTATTAATGATGGATAGAGAAGAAAATCTAAAGATTGCTAAATTATTAAAAGAAACTCCTTTAGAAAAAGCTGAAACTATAGGTGGAACATCTTATAAAAAAGGTGAAATCGTAAAAGAAGATGATTTATCTAATTTAAATCGTTTTGCTATTGGAAGTATTATTAAAGCTTATCCTAAAGATGTGCAAGCTTATTATGAGAATTTAAAAAATCATTTCCAAAATGAGAAAAAAGCTTTAAAACAAGAACATGATGAAAAATTAGAAATATTAGAAAAAGATGATATTTTACAAAATGGTATAGTAAAACTTGTAAAAGTTTATATAGCAACTAAGCGTAAGTTAAAAGTTGGGGATAAAATGGCAGGTCGTCACGGAAATAAAGGTATAGTTTCTTGCATAGTTCCTGAAGTTGATATGCCTTATTTACCTGATGGAAGACCTGTTGATATTGTTTTAAATCCACTAGGTGTTCCAAGCCGTATGAATATAGGTCAAATTCTAGAAAGCCATTTAGGTTTAGTAGGACTTAGACTAGGAGAACAAATTCAAGAAATATTTGATGCAAAAAGAGCTGATTTTATTAAAGAATTACGCCAAAAAATGATTGATATTTGCGATATTTCAAGATTAATGGACGCTAAAGTTTATCTTAAAGATATGAGTGATGATGAGTTTATTCGCCACGCAAGAGATTGGAGCAAGGGCGTTAAATTTGGAGCTCCTGTTTTTGAAGGTGTAACTGCAGAAGAATTTAAAAAGCTATTTGAAATGGCTAGAATAGATATGGATGGCAAAAGTGAGCTATACGATGGTCGCACAGGCGAAAAGATGAAAGAGCGTGTAAATGTGGGCGTTATGTATATGCTTAAACTTCACCACTTAGTAGATGAGAAAGTTCACGCAAGAAGTACAGGTCCATATAGTCTTGTTACACAACAACCTGTTGGTGGTAAAGCATTATTCGGAGGTCAAAGATTTGGAGAGATGGAGGTTTGGGCATTAGAAGCTTATGGTGCAGCACATACCTTAAGAGAAATGCTAACTATTAAATCTGATGATATTGATGGAAGATTTGCAGCGTATAAAGCACTTGCAAAAGGAGAAAATGTAACTTCAGCAGGAATTCCTGAGACATTTTTTGTTCTTACAAACGAGCTAAAATCTTTAGCTTTAGATGTTGAGATTTATAAAGAGGATAATGATGATGAATAAGAAATATAAAAAAATCCAACTTAACGAAGAAGAAAAACCAAGTCAATTTGATGCCATAGGGTTTAAAATAGCTAGCCCTGAGGCTATTCGTTCATGGTCATTTGGTGAAGTAAAAAAACCAGAAACTATAAACTATCGCACACTTAAGCCTGAAAGAGACGGCTTATTTTGTGCTAAGATTTTTGGGCCAATTAGAGATTATGAGTGCCTTTGCGGAAAATATAAAAAAATGCGTTTTAAAGGCGTTAAATGTGAAAAATGTGGAGTTGAAGTAACTACAAGTAAAGTTCGCCGCACTAGAATGGGTCATATTGAATTAGTTACTCCAGTGGCTCATACTTGGTATTCAAATGCAATACCTGCAAGAATTTCAACACTTTTAGATATTTCTACAAAAGATTTAAGCCGTGTTTTATACTATGAAGCATATATTGTAGAAGCTGTTGGAGATGCGCATACTGCAACTTATGATGATAATAAAAAAGTTACAAAATATAGCGTAATCAGCGAAGAACAATTCCAAGCTTTAAATGAAAGATATGAAGATACTGGCTTTAAAGCTAGAATGGGTGGAGAAGTAATTCACGATTTATTAGCTGAACTTGATTTAGTAGATATGGTAAGAGAATTAAAAGAAGCTTGCGAACTAGCTCCAAAATCAAAAAAACCTGCAATTATTAAAAAATTAAAAATTGTAGAAAGCTTTTTAGCAAGTTCTCAAAGTGGAGAAGGAAATCGCCCTGAATGGATGATGATTACATGCTTACCTGTTTTACCACCTGATTTACGCCCATTAGTGTCTTTAGATGGTGGAAAATTTGCTGTTTCTGATGTGAATGATTTATATCGCCGTGTAATTAACAGAAACTCTCGTTTAAAAAGATTAATTGAACTTGATGCGCCTGAAATTATTATTAGAAACGAAAAAAGAATGCTTCAAGAAGCTGTTGATTCATTGTTTGATAACGCTAGAAAACAAACAGGAGCAGCTAAAGGTGCGAATAAAAGAACTCTAAAATCACTTACTGAAATCATCAAAGGTAAGCAAGGACGCTTTAGACAAAACCTACTTGGAAAGCGTGTTGACTTTTCAGGTCGTAGCGTAATTGTTGTTGGTCCAAAACTTAGAATGGATCAATGTGGCTTACCTAAACAAATGGCTTTAGAATTATTTAAACCACATTTATTAGCTAAACTTGAAGAAAAAGGTTATGCAACTACGGTTAAACAAGCTCATAAAATGATAGGCGAAAAGACTAACGAAGTATGGGAATGTTTAGAAGAAGTAGTAAAAGATCATCCTGTAATGCTAAACCGTGCACCAACTCTACACAAGCTTTCAATTCAAGCTTTCCATCCAGTGCTAGTTGAAGGTAAAGCTATTCAGTTACACCCTTTAGTTTGTGCTGCATTTAACGCTGACTTTGACGGCGACCAAATGGCTGTGCATGTTCCACTTAGCCAAGAAGCAATAGCAGAATGTAAGATATTAATGCTAAGCTCAATGAATATTTTATTACCTGCAAGTGGTAAGGCTATAACAGTTCCATCACAAGATATGGTTTTAGGTATTTATTATCTATCGCTTGAAAAAACAGATGCAAAAGGTGCTAATAAGATTTGCACTGGTGTTGATGAAGTATTAATGGCTATGCAAACAGGCTCACTTGATATTCATGCTACAATCAAATCAGTTGTAAATGGTAAGAGTATTAAAACTACTGCGGGTCGTTTAATTATCAAATCAATTTTACCTGATTTTGTTCCTGAAGAATTATGGAATAAGGTTTTAAAGAAAAAGGATATCGGAGCATTAGTTGATTATGTTTATAAAAATGGTGGCTTAGAAATTAGTGCAAGTTTCCTTGATAATCTTAAGAATTTAGGTTTTGAATACGCTACAAAAGCTGGTATTTCAATTTCTATTGCTGATATTATTGTTCCTGATGAAAAGAGCGATAATATAGAAAATGCAAAAGCAAAAGTAAGAGAAATCCAAAATTCATTTAACCAAGGTCTAATCACTGCTAGTGAGCGTTACAATAAAATTATTGATATTTGGAAAAATACTAATAATGAATTATCAAAAAATATGATTAATTTAATGAAAAACGATAAAGCAGGATTTAACTCAATTTATATGATGGCTGATTCAGGTGCTAGGGGTTCAACGGCTCAAATTTCACAGCTAGCAGCTATGCGTGGTCTTATGGCTAAACCTGATGGTTCTATTATTGAAACACCAATTACTTCAAACTTTAGAGAAGGGCTAAATGTTCTTGAATACTTTATCTCAACTCACGGAGCTAGAAAAGGTCTTGCCGATACAGCGCTTAAGACCGCAAGTGCAGGACACTTAACAAGAAAGCTAATTGATGTTGCTCAAAATGTGAAAATTACTATGAATGATTGCGGAACTCACGAAGGTATAGAAGTTAGCGAAATTACTGCTGATGGTGTTGTAGTTGAAAACTTACACGATAGAATTATAGGTAGGGTTTTAGCTGATGATGTTATTGATCCAATTAGCAATGAGGTATTATTTAATGAAGGCACATTAATTGATGAAGTAAAAGCAAAAAGTATTGTTCAAAGCAATATCAAATCAGTTACAATTAGAACTCCAATTACTTGTAAAGCTAAAAAAGGAATTTGTGCTAAGTGCTACGGGATTAGCCTTGCTGAAAGTAAGTTAGTTAAAACTGGTGAAGCTGTTGGTATTATTTCAGCTCAATCAATCGGTGAGCCAGGAACTCAGCTAACACTTAGAACTTTCCACAGCGGGGGAACTGCTACAACTGATATGCAAGATAGACAAGTAGAAGTTAAAAAAGAAGGTTTTATAAGATTTTATAATGTTCAAACTTATAAAAATAATGAAGGCAAACAAATTATCGCAAATCGTAGAAATGCAAATATCCTTTTAGTTGAGCCTAAGATTAAAGCTCCATTTGATGGAAGTATTTCATATATTAATGCGCACGATGATATAACTATAGTTGTAAAATCAGGTAAAAAAGAGCAAAAATATATTTTAAGAAAACACGATGTTGCAAAAATCAACGAATTAGCTGGTGTTAGCGGAAACTTATTAGGAAAGCTTTATTTACCTTATAAAGAAGGTGATAAAGTTGTTGAAAATGAAAGTATAGTTGAAGTTATTAAAGAAGACTATAACATTCCAAGACGTATTCCTTACGCATCAGAATTATTAATAGAAGATGGAGCACCAGTAGCTCAAGATATTAGAGCAAATGCGGTTGGTAAATTAAACTATTACATTCAAAAAAGCGATGGTTTAGAAAAAATTGAGCTTAAAAAAGGTCATATAGTTAATGAAAAAGGTTTATTTGTAATTATTTCAGATGGAAATGATAGAGAAGCTATTCGCCATTATGTTCCAAGAAAATCTAAAATAGAATTTGGAAGTAATGAAATAATTAAAAACGCTAATGATTTAATAGTTACAGATGCAAGTAATGAAAGCCATATAATAGCTCAATGGGACCCATATAATAACCCTATAATAGCTGAGAGCGATGGTGTTGTAAGCTTTGTAGATATTGAACCAGGCTTTAGTGTTGAAGAGCAAACTGATGAATTAACAGGAAATAGCTCTTTAGTAGTTAATGAATATTTACCTGCTAGTATGAAACCTGCTATTGTGATTACAAAAGATGATGGAAGCACAATCAGATATCAACTAGAATCAAAAACCGTTATTTATGTAAATAATAATGAAAAGGTAAAAGTAGCTCAAATTCTAGCTAAAACTCCAAAGGCAGCAACTAAGTCTAAGGATATTACGGGTGGTCTTCCAAGAGTTACTGAATTATTTGAAGTAAGAAAGGTTAAAAACCCTGCTACATTAGCTGAGATTGATGGAATTGTAAGACTAGGTCAAGCTAGCCGTATGCGTCAAGTTATTACTATAGAAGGTGCTGATGGCAATTTAGTTGAGCATACAATTGACCGCCATAGCCAAATCCAAGTAAGAGATGGTGAGATGGTTCATGCAGGTGAACGTTTAACTGATGGAACAATTACAAGTAATGATATTTTAAGAATATTAGGTGAGAAAGCATTGCACCATTATTTAATTAGCGAAATTCAGCAAGTTTATAGCGGACAAGGCGTTGCAATTAGTGATAAACATATAGAAATTATTATTTCACAAATGTTAAGACAAGTAACCATTATAGATAGTGGAGATACTAAGTTTATAGTAGGCGATGTAGTAAGCAAGCGTAGATTTGCTGAAGAAAACGAAGCTGTTATGAAATTTGGTGGAAGTCCAGCTATTGCAGAACCACGCTTAACGGGTGTTACTCGTGCGTCAGTTAGCAGTGATAGTATTATCTCGGCTGCTTCGTTCCAAGAAACTACTAAGGTATTAACTGAAGCTAGTGTAACTGGTAAAGTAGATTATTTAGAAGACTTAAAAGAAAACGTTGTTTTAGGTAGAATGATACCTGTTGGAACGGGACTTTATTCAAGAGCAAAATTACAAATTCATAAAAACGACTAATTGTAAGGGGATATAATCCCCTTATTTATTATTAATACCACAATATATTTTCTAATTACAATATTTAAATAAATATGAATATTTTAAATAGCTATAATTTTTAACTACATTTTTTAGCTTTCAAATCTTGTTTTAAATTCTTTAAAATTAGTAGAATTTAAATAAATGCTTTAGATATTTTTTATTGATATTTTTCATATTTTATATTTTAATTTAAAGGTATTTAAAAAATACAATGATTTTAAAATATAAAAATAGTATTATTTTAAAATATTATAAAAAGTGGGGTAAAAATGGCTTTTGAAAATGTAGTAATTACAAAAGAACTTGATGAAAAATATAAATTATCTAAAATATTTAACATTTACAATAGAAGGTATAAAACTATTCCAGAAAGAAAAAAGTTTTTATTTGATAGTGATAAAGAGTGTTTTTTGCTTGAATGCTACCATTATGAAGACCCAGAGTTTGATCATGCTTATCTTAGCAAGGCTGTGTATATTATGTGGTATCAAAATACCTTTATAGAGCTTGTGATAGATTATAATTTGCACGAGATGATTGGAAACGAGATGTATGATTATATCTATGAGATTTTAGATATAAAAGTGCTTGATTCTACTATTAAAGATAACAAAGAAGGCTTTAATGTAATAGGGTATGATTATATATGTAGAGTTTTAGACATTAAAGATAAATCACCGCTTAGCAAAGATGAAATCTTTAGCGTAGTAAAAGATGCTTTGTTAGCTTGTAAAGGCTATGGAGGAAAAATATATGTTTTAGATGAGATAACTAAACAAAAGTTAGAACAAACAAAACTATCATTAGATGAGGCAAACGAAATTTTGGATATTGCTGATGATACAGGGTATTTTGATTATATAGCAAAGCATTTAGATTTAAGATATCTTGGAGTTTTTAATAAATACACCGTTTTTTGCGAAGGGGTAAATGATATAAAAGATACAAGAAGTATTGATAAAACTATCGCTTTAAAGTTTTTGGATATTGATACAAATACAAGCTTGAAAAACGCTTTTATAAGGGTTTTTGATATAGACGAGCAAAGCTTGTTAAAAACCTTAAAAAGCGATATGTTTAAGTGTGTTGATATTTATAATATATTTAGCTCTCGCTTAAACAAAGAATTGCATGATACAAAAGAATACAAAGCTTATGTGGAATTTGAAATTATGTATGAGACTCTTTTAAAGCGTTTTGCACGAGAGACATCAGGTGCGGTGCGTGTGATAGTAAGCGATAATCCTAGTCATAGTTTTGTTCATGCTACTTGTAAAGAGATTATGAAAAATGAAAATATAACTATGATAAATGATATACCAAAGAAGTTTTATCATGATTGTGCATGGTATTATGAAGATTTGCTTGATGCTTTTAGACGCGAGAAGGAATTTTTCAAAGAACATGTAAAAGAAACAGAACTACTTCTAAAACAATTGTCAATATATAAAAAATACGGCGTGCGTGGTTTTAATATTTTTAGATTTTTTTATAAATACTATGATAAAGCTTTTAGATTTTTTAACAAATACTACAATCCTTTTATGAAAGTTGTTATATTTGGTTTGCAGTTAGCTTGTGTTTATTTTGTTATTAGATTAGTTATTGTTTTGCTTAAGATTTTTGGTTTGATTTAGTGTAATAAAGAATGTATTATTACTAAATTAACTTTATTTTAAAGGTAAGATATGAATGAGTTTTTAATATATCTAACATATTTTTTAGATAATTTACATGGTTTAGCTAGTGGAATTATTAGTATTTTAATTCCTATAGATTATGTGCCATTTTTTATTACCTATCCTACGCTTTTTGCCCTTACATTTTTTATAGGAATGAACCTTTATCCTAGATTTATAATAGCTTTATATATTTTATTTTTTTATTTGGTTATAAGAGTTGGGCTTATTGATAGAGATATCGGTGGGGGATTTGTAGTTTTACAACTATTGCTACCAATTGTATTTTCACTATTAATTTGGTGGTTTTATAAGTTAATAATGAAACAAAATCAAAAATTTATTAAAGTTATCTTTTATTTTTTCTCATTTTTAATGATTGCTTTTCACGGAATATTATTAATAAGTCATTTTAATTTACAGCAAAGTCCAAAGCACGAAGTAACAGAACTTAAAAAACCAAATACCTTATTATTAAGCACAATTGAAAAGCAAAACTATACGATAGATGGAAAATTTTTTAAAAGTGTAAAATTGATAGTTGATAAAGAAGTGCAAATATATGAAAATTATAAAAAATATGAAAAAATTTTTGAAGAAGAAGCTTCAAAATTACCAACTAGACTTAGCAAAGATAAGCTAATAAATTATGATATTTATGGTTATTTTGTGCCTTGTAACTATGCAAAATCATATATGTCTTTTAGAGAGCTAAAAATCCCAGAGCATCCTGATTTTGATAGAATTTCTAATTCCTTTGCTAGGTTATTTGTTGATAATTATTATCTTGATTTAGGTAATTATTCTAGCAGTGGTAGTTGCTCTAATGATGTTTATAAAAATTATTTAAATAAATTAAAAGGAGAATTAAAATGAGTTGTAGTTTAGAATACACATTTTTATTTTTAATATAATTATTTGAATTAATTTTTCATAATTAAATATATTAAACAAAATATTTTTATATTAATTATGCAAAAAAATATCAAGAAATATTCTTATTTTTAAATGAAGTAAAAAAGCAAATATTAATAAGATACAACTAGCTAAATATAACTAAAAGAATTTAAATTAGTGATAAAATCACAAGTATTATCTGATATAAAATAAAACATTTTGTTACAAGGAAATTAAAGTGGAAATTATCAATAAAAAGTGTGATATTTGTTCTTGTAAAATCTCAAAATTAACTTATAAAAAAGATTTAGGATTTATTAGTCTAAAATGTCCTAATTGTAATGCCTTGTATAGATTAAAAGACAAAATGTCTTTTGTTATGATAGATGCTGCTTTAGTGGATATTTCTCGTTGGGTTTGTGCATTGCTTTCTATTGTGCCTATTGCTTTATTGGATAAATTTATTAATAGCAGAATTATTCAAGTAGCAATATGGTTTTTAACTTTTTTGATTATTGCAAGTATTTTTTCATTCATTCATGATTATTTAGAATTGTTTATATTTTCAAAATTTGTTTTATTTGATAATAGTGAAACAATTGAAATTAAAAAATCTAGGTTAAGCAAATTAAAAGACTTTATGATTAATCTTAGTAAAAATATAAATATATTTTATAAAAAGTGCGATATTTGTTCTTGTAAAATCTCAAAATTAACTTATAAAAAAGATTTAGGATTTATTAGTCTAAAATGTCCTAATTGCAATGCTTTTTATATTTTAAAAAGCAAAATTAATGGCTTTTCTTTTAGCAATGCTTTGAGCGTTATTTTTGGTTTTATTAGCGCTATTATTACAATAATTTTTGCCACTTCAAATAAGAATTTAGCTAATGAAAATTTTGTATTTTTTATCTTTATATTATTTGCGATTTTTTTAATATCTATCGCTATTTTTTCTATTATTGAGCGTTATTTGAATATATTTATATTTTCTAAGTTTTTCTTGGTTGAAGATTTGAGTAAAATCAAAGCTAAAAGTAAAACAATAATAGACTATATTTTAAGCAAATTTAAATTCTTATAAATCATCACAAGTTTTAATTTATCTACACTATTGATAGGTATTCAATGCTTGTTTTAATGATTGCTTAAAGCTTTCTTGCAATGTTTTTGGTTCTAATATTTTTATATCAGGCAACCAACTTTTAACAAATCTTAATATTTCAAGCTCACTTGTATATTGTATATCTATTATTAGTGGATTTTCTTGAATTATTATTTGATGTTTAAAAAATTTTTTCATATCTTTTTGAAAATATTGTTTTATATTGTCGCTAATTTCTAATGTAGCCGTATTTACATTATCTAAATTATTATAATTACTTAAAGCATTATTTAATTTTTTTAGTTTTATATCTAATTTATCTGGAATTTCTATGTCTTTATAGTTAGAGCCAATAATTTCAGTGATATCTTCAATAAATGCTAATCTCTTAAGTTCAATGCTTTCATTTTCTTGTTTTACTAAAGCATACCAATTTTTATCACTATAAATTATTTTTAGAAAAATTACTTTATAAACTTCATTGCTTTTCATTGTAATAGTAGCTTTTAATTTTTTATTCATTAATTTGAAAATTTTTTTAGTATATTTTAATTCTAATTCACTCATTTTTGTATCTACTAAAGGATTATCTAGACACATAAAGTTATTTTTTAAATCTTTTGTAAGTTCTGTTATGTTGTTAGAATTCAATGTTTTTAATGTATTAAATGCTAAAAATTCATCATAATTATATTTTTTATCTGTAAAAAATCTCAAAAAATCATCATTTAAATAATCAGAATTTATTATGTATTTAAATGGGCGTTTTTCTTCATACATTTTAATATATTGACTAAGATAATTTGATATTTTAATGTTTTCAATGATTTTTGAAATGCTTTGTTTTGAAATATTATAATTTAGTTTTACTTTTAAATACTTAGTTATATCTTCTCTAGTAGCACCTTTTTCGCCTTTTTCATAAATTATTTTTATAATATTTAAATATAGAGTGAAGTTATCTAAGTTTGCTGGTTTTCTTTTGGTTTTTGTTCTTATCATTTTTATTCCTTATTGTTTTAGTCAATAATAATAGGACTTTAAAAGTATATTATTTCATTGTTTAATAAATACAACGAGATTAAAAGGAGAAAAAAATGGAAATAAAAATTAGCGAATTGGCTTTAAAAATTATAGCAGGCACAATAACAACGATAGCATTGGCAATAATAAGCTCAAATAATTCAGGTAATTCAAATCGCTTAGATAATACTTTTGATGATTTTGATGAGTTATTAAAATAAATCTAAAAGCCAAAATTTAATCAAAAGGAGAAGTAAAGAAAATCAAAAAATAATATATTTAATATTAAAATCTAAATTTATTTGATAAGAATATGTTGTAATACATAAACATTCTTAAGAATATGTATTACAAAAATACTTTTTTATAATGAGAATACATTAAAAAATCATTATCACTATAATCAAAATATTTCACTTATAATTGTATAATTTTATCACCTTTCTTATTTTAAACTTCCGTTTCTTTATATGTGATTTTTTATTTTTATACCACTTTTGAAATTTTATATGCCATTTGACTTTTACAAATATCAACCATGTTAATGCAAAGGCTGGATTTTTTCAATCCCCTAAATCGGGGCAATGTTCTCTAACTTATCCACCAAATGGGTTTAATTGTAGGTGTAAAGGTTTCAATCCCCTAAATCGGGGCAATGTTCTCTAACACAAAGAGCAGAAGATATAGTAAAAGCTTTATGTGTTTCAATCCCCTAAAGCGGGGCAATATTCTCTAACATGGTACAAAGCTATCGTAATTTTATATTTTTTAGTTTCAATCCCCTAAAGCGGGGCAATATTCTCTAACTATATAAAGACGCTATGCAAAAAGTTGAAGAATTAAGTTTCAATCCCCTAAAGCGGGGCAATATTCTCTAACGTTGGCAAAGAAATATGTCTGAGATAGATGCTAAAGTTTCAATCCCCTAAAGCGGGGCAATATTCTCTAACTTTAGCTAGATCTGGATCTTTGCCCCTAGCTTTTGTTTCAATCCCCTAAAGCGGGGCAATATTCTCTAACTAAAAAATCACAAAGGGGCGATTATTGTTTAAATTAGTTTCAATCCCCTAAAGCGGGGCAATATTCTCTAACAGAAGCAGTATCAAAAGTTAAACAAAATGTTATAAAGTTTCAATCCCCTAAAGCGGGGCAATATTCTCTAACTTAAGGGATTTAGTGGTATCTTTTCTAGAAGATAAGTTTCAATCCCCTAAAGCGGGGCAATATTCTCTAACCCTTAATTTTCCCATACTTTGTAAAAGAACTAAAATAAAAAATCATTATAAATATCCTTGATTAATGCCTAATTATCAGCAAATAATTTTAATACAATAAATTTTTTAGAAAATGCCAAGCAAAAGTTAAATTTCACTACTAAAACGCTTATTTCATTATAAAAATTTTTAATTTGCTTATCATTTTCTGATTTTAAGAAATTTTTAAAGTCTAAAAAGCCCATAATTAGGGCTTTTAAATCTTAAACAAAAATAAATTTTAGAAAATGCCAAGCAAAAATTCACAAAAACCCATAAAATTAAAATATTTAAGCTGATTTTAAGCCTAAAACTAGGTAAATGCGAAATGATAAAATGGGGTTTAGAGTGATATTTCTTGTTTTAAATTCCATAAATTGAAAATATTGAAAAATATAGAATTTAAATAAGAATTTTAACTTTTAATTTATTTAGATAGTCATAGATTTATAGACTAAAAATGATTATGATGGTTTAAAAAAAAAAAAAAAGAGATTAAATGCTTTATATAGTTTGTTATGATATAAATTCTAATAAAACTCGTAAGATAATCCACGATACTTTATTAAGCTGTGGTGAGAGAATAAATTTAAGTGTATTTGAATTAAATATAAGCTGTGATAAATTAAATAAACTTATAAAATATTTCAAATCCCTAATCAATCCTAAAACAGATATAATCAAAATATACCCAGTCAAAATGCAAATACCAAGTCATACAATAGGTAAAATCGTAGATAATTTCAATATTATTTAGCAAATATTAGGACAAAAACCTTTGTATTTTGTATTTGTTGTGATTGCTATTTTTAGTTTTTTTAATTGTTTTTGTATTATTTCATCTATGCTTAGATTTTTGCCTTCATAATATAAAGTATCTAAAAGTCTTTTAGCAAACATTTTGCCAAGCTTAGCTTTAAGTTCGCTATTTAATTCGTTACTAGCATTAGGACGATGAGAAAACCACGCAAATACAATCATATCTACAACATACACTCTAAATTCTTCAATAAAATCATATACAAGACTAGTGTTTTTATCATTATTTGAATGAAATAATCCTAAATATGGATTTATATTGATATCTATCATAAGTTTTTGAATTTTGTTATAAAGTATGGCGTAAAGATAATTTAGGCTCATATTGATAATGTCTTTTGCTCCTTTTTTATGGCGTTTTATAAAACCATAATCATTAAATCTTTTTGTAAATACATCAAAATACCATAGAGCAACTTTTCCTTCAATAGTTAGTAACTCTTGAGAGTTTTTAGCTTGTTTGATTTTTGATATATATTCTTTCATATTTGAGATATTGTTTTTATAGGTTTTGTGATATTTATCCATTCTTTTTATGAAATTACATTGATTTTTGCATTTTGCTAGTATTATTTGCTTTGATAATTCTAATTTAAATTCATCACTTAGTTTTGCTTGTAGTAACAATGTTTTGCTTGAGCTTTGGTTTTTATACAAGCTTATACTATCTAAGGCTTGATTTATAAATGTTATTTGTATTTTATATAAAGCTGCTAAAAATAATACATCTGATTTTATTGTTATCGTTGTATTTATGATAATTGATTTTAGTTTGCTTGGATGGATTTTGCTTATAGTTTCTTTATTATCTTTTATGCTTATAAATTCATTATCTTTAACCAAGCTAAGATTTGCTTTGTTTATATGCAAGACTTGTTTTGATGTTTTTTGCGAATTATTCATAATTTTCTCTTTTTGGATTTAAATATATCTAAGTTTTAGCTTTAAATATTAACAATCAATAAAGGCTTATTTGCAATAAAATTATTATAATTCTTATTGCAAATTCCTTTTTTTATTTGCTATTTCATTAAATAAATTTCAAATGATGAATGATAATATCTGATTATTTTTAAACAAGGTGGTGTGGTGAGATATGTGAAATTAAGTGTAAAAGGCATAAATATTAAGCCTAAAAATGAGTTTAATGGCTCGGCTGTTCGGGGGACTTTGGGTTGGGCGTTAAAAAGGGTTGATGAGAATATATTTGAGATGTTTTTTAATAAAGACAACGCAAGTTCAAAATACCGCTTAGAAATTGATTTTAATTCTTATGATTTTAGTATTTATCTTTTTAATGATTATATAAAATATACCCCTTATTTTGCTTTGGCTATGGAGCAAATGAGAGCTTTAGGGCTTGGAGTAGATAGACAAAAATATGATTATGAAAAAATATTTTTAAACGATGAGCCTTTTATGAGTAATAAAGGTGAATTATTAAATAAAGATATAAAAAGTATTGAAATAATCCCGCAAAATTCCTATAAAAATATAAAAGTGATTTTCAAAACCCCGTTTATGATAAATGATAAAAGCACAGATTTTAACCCACTTAGCTTTTTTATCTCGTTAAAACGCCGTTTTAATGAAATAAATGGCATAAACGAAAGAGTGTTTTTTGATGATAATTTTTCTTTTAGTCAAAGATTAATGGACTATAAATTATTAAGATACTCAAATAATCAAAGCAAAAAAATGAATTTTTATGCAAAAATTGGCGAAATTGATTTTTATAACCTTAGTGATGAGTGCGTGAGATTGCTTGAGATTGCAAGGCTTATAGGGGTCGGAAAACATACGGCTTTTGGTTTTGGCAAAATTGATTTAGAAAGGATAGAAAATGAGTGATTATCTAGTTTTAATTGATATAGCGGCTAAACAAGAATATATTTTTAGCTCAAATAAACTTAAAGATATGATAGGTGCTAGTGAGATTATAGCCCTTGCGAGTGATGTTGCAAAAATAAAAGAAAATTGTAAGGAATTTAATTTTGAGATAAGCAAGATAAAGGATTGTTTTAGTGGTGGCGGGAATGCTTATTTGTTTTTTGATAAGCTTGAAATTGCAAGAGAATTTATAGAAAAATACAGCCTATATTTACTTAAAACTTATCCTAGTTTAGTGCCTTATCTAGTGCCTTACAAAATGAGTGGGGATTATCAAAAAGATATCGCTGGTGCTAAAGATGAGTTAGATAATATTAGAAACAGCTTTTATCCACTTACGCATTCATTAAATATTGGCTTTGAAAGATTATGCCCTAGCTCAAATATCGGTGTAAATGAGAGTGGGGAGTTTAGCAACGCAACAGCTAGTAAAAGAAAGATGGTAGAAAATGCTAAAAGATTTGATAAGTATTTAGTTAATAAAGGATATGAATTTAGCAATGAGTTAGATGATATTTATATTCATAATAACGCTTTTATAAGTGTGGTGCATTGCGATATCAATGCACTTAGTGAAAAGGTAAAAAAGCTTGATAGTAAAGAAAAATCTAAAGAATTTTCTAAACAAATTGATGAAATTATGCAAGAAGCCTTTGAGAAAATGATAGATAAGCTAATTAATCACTTAGATAATGATGGTTTTGAGTTTAAAGATATAAAAATCACTAAAGATGATTTTAAAAAAGAAAATAAATATTATCTACCTATTAGACCGATTATTTTAAACGGAGATGATTTTACTTTTGTTAGTGAAGGTAGGCTTGGGGTTTGGCTTAGTAAGACTTTTATAAAAGAGCTTGAAAATGCTTCTAAAAAATATTTTGATAGTCTTTATGCAAGTGCAGGGATAGTAATATGCAAGGCTAAAACGCCGTTTAGTAGGGCGTATCAGCTTAGCGAAGAGCTAGCAAGTAAGGCAAAAACACTAGCAAAAAAGGATAATTCTAAATCAAGCCTAGCATTTTTAATTCTTTCAAATCAAGTAAAATCAGGATTAAATTACCTTGAAAAGACTTATACAAGCGAGAGATTAAGTGGCGAGAATAAATACATAAACCACGAAGGATATTTTATAAATAAAAACGAAAAATGCAAACATTATTATTTTGATGACCTTTTAAAGCTTGTTAAGATTTTAAACAAAATGGCAAGGTCTAAGATGATGAAAATTAGGGATTTGCTGTTTTACAATGATGATGAAAATATTAAAAAATATATTGAGATTTATTGCGAAAACGATGAGTTTAAGCCTAGCGACTTACTAGAAAACGACGAAATAAAACATAAAAATATGCTATTTGATGCAATAGAACTAAGTGCATTTTACCCACAAAAGGACGGACAATGATATTAAAAATTACACTTTTAAGTAATACGATAATTACAAATGGCAACGGCGATGCTTTAATAGATTTGGATTGCGATTATAATGAATACGGCTTGCCATATATCAGTGCAAAACGCCTAAAGGGAATGCTAAAAGATAGTGCAAATGAGCTTGTTTCTATGGGGCAAGATATAAATGTGCTTAGGCTTTTTGGCGATGAAAACAACGAAGGCATTATAAAACTAAGCGATGCGAGATTGCAAGATTATGATATTTTAGAAAAATTATCAAATGATTTTAAGCCAGATTTGTTTAAAAACTCTTTTTCAGTAGTGCTAAGTCAAACTAGCTTAGATGAGCGTGGAGTAGCTAAAAAAGGAAGTTTAAGACGCTTTAGGGCTTATGATAAAGGGCTTATATTTGAAAGCGAGATTGATGAGAATTTCAAACAGGAATTTCAAAAAGACTTAGAACTAATTTGCCTAAATCTTCGTTATATAGGGCATAAAAGAACTAGAGGTTTTGGTAAAGTAAAATGCGAAATAATAAAAAATAAAAAAATCAATGAAATATCTAAAAAAAGTGGGGATATTATGGTCTTTACTTTGCTTGATGATGTGGTGCTTACAAATCTTAGTGGCGATGAAAATACCATTGATACTAAGGAATATTTGAGTGCTAGTGCGATTAAAGGTGCTTTTAAAAAGCTTGGGGTGGAGTATTCTAAGCCACAAAATGCTTATTTTTATGATGATAAGAATATTTTTTATCCAGCACCGATGAACCTTAAAAAACTTAAATATGCACAAGAAAATTTGAAAATTTACACAGAAATTGATGAAGAAAAAGAAAAAGAAGAGCTAAAGAAAAATAATGATTTTAAAATAGAGAAAAAATCAAGCATAGGTGGATATATAAGTATAAAAAATGGCGTTTTAGCTAAAGCAAAAATAAGCACTATAAATAAAACCCATGTAAGCTTAGCCGATAAAGAAAATATGAGCCTTAAAGAGCTTGAAAAATATGAAAGTGAAGGCAAATATAAAAACAAAATCTTCTCATACACAGCAATTAGCAAGGGGCAACAATTTGCTATAAAGCTAATGGATGAAGAGAATTTTAGCGAACTTGATGGCAAGGTTTTAAGACTTGGCAAAAGTGCAAATTCTCAATATGGTAGGGTAAAAATCAGCTTTGAGAGTTCAAGCAATAAAGAAAGTAATTTTAATAATGAGTTTTATCTAGTGGCAATTAGTCCGGTATTATTAAGAAACGAAATTGGCGGATTTGAACCTAGTCTTGACGCACTTAAAAACGAACTAGAAAAACAAGGATTAAAGCTAGAAAAAATCGTAATTTCAAGATATGAAAAAGCACAATTTTATAACAATTCTTACAAGTGTAAAACCCCACAAGTAATGGGATTTAGCATAGGTAGTGTGTTTAAGGTTAGCGGGAATTTAAATCAGGAATTAGTGCAACTTAAAACTCAAGATGAATTTGGTTTTGGGTGGCTTAAAGCTTATAAAAGTTTTGATAATTTAGAGTTAAAAAGTGATAAAAAAGATAATGAAACAAATCAAAATTCTAAAAATAAACTAGAAAAACCAAAACTAAGTGATGATGAGCTTAAGAGCATAGAACCGGCACTTAAAAATATCTTAAAAAAAGACCTAGAACAAAGAGTGTTTTTAAGCAATGAGTATAAAAACTATGAAATTCAATATCCAGAATGTAAAAATCGTAGTAAAGATAAAATGACAAAAAGCGAATTGGCAAGAATTGAAAAGGTTTTAAATATCATAGGATTTGATAACGAAAAATCTATAATAGATTTGTTTAAAAAAGAGTTTAAGCCTAAGCAAAATGGAAAACAAAATGAATTTTTAGACAAAATGGAAAGAAATAAAAAAGGACTTAATTTAAGCGGTATTGATATTGAAAAATTTAAATTACCAAATTATGACAAATACTATGATAAAGAGTATTTGTTTTATTTAAAAATTAAAACACTTATAAGCAAACTCAAACAAGCTAGAAAGGAGACAAAATGAGCCAAGAAGTGCATAAAAAATTAATAAAAAAGATATTTTATAAAGGAACTTTAGTAAATAAAACAGCTTTTAAAATAGGCTCAAGTGAAGGCGATTTCATAGATAGCATGTGTTTAAAGGATAAATCTGATAAGCCTTATATTAGCGCTACAAGTCTAGCTGGAGTGCTAAAAAGTGAGCTTGGCGAGTGTCTTTTGCTAGGAACTGAAAATAATAAAAAGAGTGAAAAAAGTAGACTTATTTTAAATGATTGTTATTTAGATGAGAGAAGTAATTATCAAGTTAATATTAGAAATGGCATAAAGATAGTTCCTACAACAAATATAGCAGAAGATACAGCATTGTTTGATTATGAAGTTATTTCAGCTGGTTCGGATTTTGTTTTTGAAAGTGAAATTAACATTTATGAAAATGATAATTTAGATGATGATATAAAAGCTTATGAAGATATCTTACAAAGTGAAATAAATATAGGTGCTAAAACAATGTCAGGTCTTGGTAGATTTGCTTTTAAAGATACTGAAAATAACAAATTAGAGCTTAAAAAATACGAGTTTTTATTTCCAAATGATTTTGAAAAATATAAGGATTTCTTAAACAATAGCGAAAATGCACAATGTCAAATTCTAGAAAAACAAGACAAAAAACTAGGATTTATAATAAAAATTGATTTGGATATCACAAACTCACTTTTAATTGGTAGTGTAAATAACTATGATGAAAATGCAAAAGTAGCTAGTCTTAAAGAAAATGACAAATTTATAGCAAGCGGGACAAGCTTTAAAGGTGCTATTAAAAATCAAGCTTTAAAAATAGCAAATACTTTTAATTTAGGCGATGATTTTATAGATGAGCTTTTTGGTTACGCAGTAGATAAAAATACTGATACTAAAAAAGCAGGCGATACTCAAAAATCAAGAGTTAGGGTTGGTGAAAGTGAAATTAAAAACGTCATGGAAAAACTTCATCAAAGAAATAAAATAGATAGATTTAGTGGGGCGACCATTGATGGAGCATTGTTTGATGCTAAGGTTATTTATGATGGCAAAATCAATCTAAGTATAGAGCTAAAAAACCCAAGCCCTAAAGAAAAAGCATTAATGCTTTTTGTAGCAAGGGATTTGTGTGCTGGATTTTTAGCCGTTGGTGGGGGTAAAAATATCGGTCGTGGGGTGTTTAGTGGTAAGTTTAGCGCTTATGAAAACGGCAAAGAGTTAAAGCCAAACGAGATGAGTGAGATAGCTAAGGAGTTGCTAAAATGAAAGAGCTTTTAAAAGATTTTGATAATGCAAAAATCATCATATGGACAAAGGATAAAATGCTATTTGGTAAGGTAACAAACGGCGAAATGGAATTTCAATCAGGAATTAGTACTTTAAATAAAGATGAGATTTTAGAATTTCGTGCATTTGATGAGGTTAAAGAGCTTTATTTTTGGGGTGATAATTCAAGGCTTTATGAATTTAAAGGTGATGAAATAAATAGTACAACAATAATGTTAGGCAAAGTTGTGGATTGTGAAAATGGCTGGAGCAAGGTAGATGATGGTAGGGGTGGGAAGTTTTACTTGCCACTTGAAAGACAAAAGGACAATGAAATCATCATAGAAAAATACGACATTATAGGTTATCACGAAGACACAAATCAAGCTTATATAAAAGGCTATGCAATAAAGGAGATAAGATGAATAATCCGTTTGGAGATTTTTTTGCAAATAATGGAACAAATAAACAAAAAGAAATAGCTAAAAGAAATAACCAAGAAAAGCAAACAAAAGAAAAAGCACAAGAAAAGGCTAATTTTAATAATCATAAAAAACAATCAGGTGGCACTAAAAGTGAAGGTGGAATTGTTGGCAAGGCTACAGCTTCATATAATTTCATTCCCTTAAATCATAAAAATGAGTTTGCTAAGTTTAAAAAACCTGATGATTTTGACAATTTTAATGGAATTAGTGGGGAAATAAACCTAACAATAACCACAAAAACACCATTTTTTATAGGTGATGAACAAAAACAAGGAGAAGTTAAAAAATTCTTTAGTATAGACGGAGCAACTCCAAAAATTCCAGGTTCAAGCCTAAGAGGAATGATAAGAAATCTTGTAGAAATCGTAAGTTATGGCAAATTTGAAAATACAAATCTAACTACTTTTTATTATAGAAATATGGCAGGTAAAGGTGAAAGCACGCTTAAAGCTGAATATGCAAGAATAATGTCAAGCAAAGATAAAGATGGGGTGCCAAGACCTAACGCTAAGTTTGGGTATTTTGTAAAAGAGAGCGAGAGAAAATATGTAATTTATAAAGCTACAAAAGAACAAGCATATAAATGTAGTATTTATAAAGATAACCATCTAAAAGGATTGAGTGAATTAGAAAAGCACCCAAATGCTTTAAAGTTATGCCAAGAAATAGCAAATAAAAGTATGGAAATTAACTTGGTTGGTGATAAATATATAGTTTATACAGGAGTTACAACGGCAAAAATTAATCATAGCAAAAATATTAAAAGTGCTAAAAAAACATATTTTAAATTCAAAAAACTAAGCAAAGATGAGTTAAAGGCTTTGGATAAAATAAGTCTTGATTATGAGCTTATAGAGCTTTACGAAGCTGATAATAAAAGACAGCCACAAAGGGATAAAAAGTTTTTAAACCTTGTAAAGCTTGCAAATGATTATGAAAAATACCCAAACGGAGTTCCGTGCTTTTTTGTTGAACATGAAAGAGCAGGGATAAAATATGTATTTTTTGGTCATACACCGTATTTTAGAATACCTTATTTTAAAAGCGTAAAAGAGCATATACCTAAGTATGAATTTGGTGAAAATGATTTTGATTTAACAGAATGTATTTTTGGTAAAGAAAGCAAATTTGCTTCTAGGGTGTTCTTTGAAGATGCAAACCTAGTAAGTGATTTAAAAGATATTTTTCAAAAAGAAACAAGAACTCAAAATTTGCAAGGTCCAAAACCAACTTCTTATAATATGTATTTAGAAAATAGCTTAAAATCAAAAGTTAGTAGCGTTAAACATTATAATGATGATGTAATGCTAAGAGGCTATAAAATGTATCACCATAAAGATACAAAAAATGAAAAGGATTATGAATTTATTCCAGATCAACAACGCCCAGATAATGAAAAAATGAAAAATGTTATAAGAGCTATAAAAAGTGGTGTTAATTTTAAAGGTAAAATCAGATTTTCTAATCTAAAAGATTATGAATTAGGTGCTTTAATGTTTGTTTTGAACTTGCCTAAAAATTGTTTTCATAAGCTTGGCGGAGCTAAACCACTTGGGCTTGGAAGTGTTGAAATAAATGCTAAATTAAGCGTGTATGATATAGCTAAAAGTTATGAGAATTTGTTTTCAGATAATGGCATATGTGAGCTAAGTTTAATCAACGAGCAAAAAGACTATATAAAGGCGTTTGAAAGCAAGATTTTGGAGCAAATTGGTTCAAAAAATAATAGCTTATGGGAAGAGCCGAGACTAAAAGAGCTAGAAATAATGCTTAATTATGAAAAATCAAAAAATATTGATAGTAGATATATGGATATTAACGATTTTAAGCATAAAGATAAGGTTTTGCCACTCCCTAGTGAATTAATAAAAAAGCAAGGTTAAAAGCCTTGCAAAAGGTGTAAAAATGAGTGAAATAAAAATACCTTCTAGAAAAGGACTTCAAATTGTAAAGAAAAGTGTTGATAAAAAGGAAAATAAAATGCAATGTGAAAATACGCAAAACCCTCAAAGCGCAGAGCAAACCAACGAAAATTTACCATTACAAGGCAAAACCAAAATAAAAATCATTAGTTTTTTAGGTATGACAAATACTTATAAAGATGTAGAAGATTTTCAAATAAAAAGCAAAGAAGATATAAATACAAAAGGACTAAAACAACCAAAACAAGCACAATATATTCTAACAAGCAATTTTTATAAGGTTTTTGAAGTAGAAAAAGATACGATTAAGCTTGATATGTGGAGTGCTACGGAGTGTTTGCTTAAAGAATTTAATAACGATAATTTTGACTTTACACTATACGGCACAAAATTATCAAATAAAAAGCAAAGCCCAATTTATGGTGATAAAATTACCCCAAAAGAGTTTGATCAGAAAGAATATTCTAAATTTTTAGGGGATTTGATAAATGATTTAAAAAATGATTTTAGTTCAAATAAGTATAAAAAAATCATAATAGATATTACCCACGGCTTTAGAGATAATACGATTTTGGCTATTTTTGCAGGGCTTATTCAAGCTAATATTAATAAAGATTTTAAGATAAATTTCATCGTGGCAAAGGAGATAATCAAACAACAAGAATATGAATTTATAAGCCTTGATGAATATGTTGAAAATATGGTTATGTCAAATGTCTTAAGCACTTTTAAACAATGCTTAAAAGTGCCTGATTATAACCTTGATAATCCGCTTTATTTAGCTTTAAAAGGTTTTAGCGACGCGCTTTTTAAAAATCAAATTCAAGATATAAATAAAAATTTAAAAAATCTTTTTTATTACGAAAGAAATCCATTGCAAAGTCTTTTAAATTTGCAACCTTTAATAAATGAGATAATGCTTGAATTACAAGGCTTAAATAAAGTAAATATCAAGTCAGCAGGTAATGGTAAAATCAAGCCTAAAAGAGCTTTTTATTATGAATTAGCTGTGCTTTATAAAAAACACGATTATTTTTTAAATTGCGTTCAGTTTTTACTTGAATCTATATATTTACATATTTTTAATGAGTTTAAACAACAACTAGATAGGGCTAAATATGAATATTGTTATTCTGAATATAAAGCAATTAGAAATTTTTTACTTAGTTTTGAAGAAACTAAGCCAAATGTAAATCAAAATAATCACAGATATACTAAGTATAAAAACACTTTTCCTGATGATATAAAATTATTTAATTCTGTGATTAATTTAACTAAAAAAATAGCTGATTTAAGGAATAGAATGTCTCATTGTGATGCCTTTAGCGATGATTATGAAAACAATTATAAAACTAGAATAGAAGAATTTTTTAATTCTTATGATGAAATATTTAATAATTTAAATTTTAGTCAAGAATTAAAAGATAAATTGATTTTAGACATAAAGGCAAAAGTAAAATGATTGCTATGCACTTATTTTTTTCACACGAATTAAGCGATGAGCAAATAAACGACGCTAAAACTAGCCTAAAAATAGTAGAATTTAAAGCCTTGCCAAAGGATTTGCAAACTAAGTTTTCCAATGTCCCGCCAGAGCTTGATAACTTAGATGATTATGCAAGAGATTTTTATGAATATATCGATGAAAGCACCAAAAAAGGTGATTATGTGCTTATTAGTGGGGATTTTGGCTTGTGTTTTAAACTTATAAATTACGCTAAATCAAAAGCTTTAAAACCCATTTATTCCACTACAAAAAGAGAAGTTTTAAAAGATGAAAATGGTATAAAACAAAGCGTTTTTAAACATATAAGGTTTAGGGAATTTTAAAAAATTATATTTTATTATGGGTATTTTATAAGTCAATGAATTGTATAAAATAATTTATTGATTTATACAATATTTGTATTGTTTGTTATAAATTTTATTATTTTAATTACGATATAAGCTAGTAAAGCTCATAACATATTTAAGACCTTTTTAGCGGCTTTTACACCTTCATGCCATAATTTATGTCTTTTTAATACATATTTAGCATCAATTTTTCCACCAAACATAGCACCTAAAAGTGCTCTATTAGTCTTAAAAACAAAAGCAAATAAATGTATAAATATCCAAAAAATCATTAAAAACATTCCAATATTATGTAGTAATGCTACTAAAAATATAGAGTTTTCACTAATTGAAATTCCTGCTAAATTTTTATAAGTTTTAATAAGCCCTGTAATAATCAAAACAGCCATAATAATTACAAGTCCTAAATACGCAAGGCGTTGTTCTGGTAGGTATTTTTCGCAAGGTTCTTCTTCTTTGTTAAAAATTATTGCATAGATTAATTTTATGCTTTTTTTAATATCACCTTTTTTTGGAAGTATTGAAAAATCTTTGCGTAAAATATAATATGTAATATGCAAAAATACAAAAAATATCAAGCTAATACTAAAAATATAATGAATCATCAAACTAATATAATAATCCACACTCCAAGACATTAAAGGTAGTTTATAAATCATATATCTTTTTGCGACAGGCATTTGCAAAATACCACTAAAAATCAACGCAAAAACACTAATCATTATTCCTAAATGAGTTATTTGATTAAATATACTTTGTCTTTTAATTTTCATTTTTTTTCCTTAGTAAAACACCTGCTAAAACACCTGCAATAGGGCTTAATAAAACACTTTTAATAATTTTGTCATTACTGGTTATTTTGTTATTTATATCTACTTTCATATGTGCTATTCCTTGAGTGTTGTTTGCGTGTTTTTTGCTTATTGCTTCTTGAATTTTTTCAAATGAAATCGGCGATACATAAAAAGTCGCAGTTCCGCCGTTTTGTTTATCTCCGTAAATATATGTGCCATCATCTTTAGCTAAATCTTTATATTCTTGTGCCTTTTTTAGGGCTAGTAATTTTATTTTTTCCTTATTTGCATATATCATTGCGTTTTTAGGACAAGCACTCACACAAGCAGGAATACTAATATCAGCACATAAATCGCATTTATACATAACTCCACCACCTGCTAATTTAGGTGCTATTTTAAGATAAACTCCAACTCCTGCTTGTCGTTGTGGTATGTGCCAAGGGCAAACATCTTTACATTTTGCTCCACCAAAACAAACATTAGGGTTAATCTTAACTGCTGAATTATCTTTGCTAATTGCTCCAAAAGGACATATTTTAAGGCAGGTTGGGTCATCACAATGCATACAGTGTCTTGGGATATTTATATTTTTATTATCTATGTTTAATTTTTCAACATATATGAAATTATAAGGATTTAGCCTATTAATCTCATCTTTTTTGTCTTGATAATCTTCATAAAATTTTTGTGGATAATAATTTGGTATTTCGCTAATTGGTTTAGGAAAAACATCTTTATTTTTTAATTTACAAGCACTTACGCATAAAGGTGTTGCTAAATTAGCACAGCCATCGCAAAGGCTTAAATCAATTAGTTTTGCCATTTTTTCTTGATTAGTATTCGCAAAAACCTTGCTTACACTAGCAATTCCTGCGATTTTTAAAAAATTTCTTCTATCTAAACTCATAATATTCCTTTTTTTGATAAAGTATAAGAGTTTTTAAAAATTATGTATGTGATAAAGTTACAATGAAAAAGATTGAAGATTTTTTAAATTCTATATTTACAAATAATGAGCTAATTAAAAAATGTTTAGAAAAAGGTCTTTTTAAGACTTATAAAAAAGGTGATGATTTATGGGATTGTCAAGGGCTTATATTTATAATTGATGGAAGTATTAAGATATTTATTGATAATGGCATTAGAAAGATTGATATTTTTAATTTATCAAATGATGAATATTGCTTATTATCAGCTTCTTGTGTGCTAAATAATATTAGTTTTGATGTTAATATTGAGTTTGTAAAAAACACTAATGTTTGGGTAATTCCTAGCAAAGATTTAGAAGAATTAAGCGAAAAATATTTAGAATTTAAACAGCTAAAATTAGACATTATTTCTAAAAGACTTAGCGAAATTATGCAATTTTTAGAAGATTTTGCTTTTATGCCGCTTTCAAATCGTGTTTTAAAATATATAAAAGATAATGCAAGTAATAATGAATTAAAAATCACTCACGAAGAATTAGCAAGAGTAGTAGGTAGCTCAAGGGAAAGTATTTCAAGGGTTTTAAAAGAGTTGAAAAATGATAATAAAATCGTGTTAAAACGAGGTGCTATTATTGTTTGTACTTAAAGAATTTAAAACAGGAGTTTAAAATAAATCTTAGATATTGCTAGATTTAAAATCTAAATTTCAAATTCAAATTCTTTAAAATTAAATGATTTTTCTAATTGCAATACTAAAAATAAAGCTATTTAAAATAATTTGAAATAGGATTTTGGTTTTTTATAATTATTTATATTATAAACTTTACTTATAAATCCTAATAACCATAAACTCCACCAAACCCTTATTTCCCAAGTATTTTCAACAATCAATTACCACTAGTCCATTTCAAATAACTCAAAAACTTTTTCACTAA